>JBBRQR010000338.1:0-2631 GCA_038226115.1 Sphingomonadales bacterium
AGCTTCCGCCGGGTAGGGCGGCGCATCTTATCCGGAGCATGACGATGGCGACCCAGCACACGACGCACGAAACAACCGGCGATCATGTCGTCGCCGACATGAGCCTTGCCGACTTCGGGCGTCGCGAAATCGACATTGCCGAAACCGAAATGCCCGGCCTGATGTCGCTGCGCGAGGAATTCGGGACGACCAAGCCGCTGACCGGCGCGCGCATCACGGGTTCGCTCCATATGACGATCCAGACGGCCGTGCTGATCGAGACGCTCACCGCGCTCGGGGCCGACGTTCGCTGGGCGACGTGCAACATCTATTCGACGCAGGATCATGCTGCCGCCGCGATCGCCGCGACCGGCGTGCCGGTGTTCGCGATCAAGGGCGAGAGCCTCGCCGATTATTGGGACTATGTCGGGCGCATCTTCGACTGGGGCGATGCCACCTGCAACATGATCCTCGACGACGGCGGCGACGCGACGATGTTCGCGTTGTGGGGCGCGAAGCTCGAGGCGGGCGCGACGATGCCCGATCCTGAGAATGAGGAAGAGGTCGAAATGCAGCGCGCGTTGAAGGCGTATGTCGCCAAGCGCCCCGGCTACCTCACCGAGACGGTCAAGCACATCAAGGGCGTCAGCGAGGAAACGACGACCGGCGTTCACCGCTTGTACGCGATCGCCAAGAAGGGCGAGCTGCCGTTCCCCGCGATCAACGTCAACGACAGCGTCACCAAGTCGAAGTTCGATAACCTGTACGGCTGCAAGGAAAGCCTCGTCGACGCGATCCGTCGCGGCACCGACGTCATGCTCGCCGGCAAGGTCGCGACCGTCGCCGGCTTCGGCGATGTCGGCAAGGGTTCGGCGCAGTCGCTTCGCAACGGCGGCGCGCGCGTGATGGTGACCGAAGTCGATCCGATCTGCGCGCTCCAGGCGGCGATGGAGGGTTTCGAAGTCGTGACGATGGAGGAAGCGGTCACCCGCTCCGACATTTTCGTCACCGCGACCGGCAACGCCGACGTCATCACCGCCGAGCACATGGCGGGCATGAAGAACATGGCGATCGTGTGCAACATCGGCCACTTCGACAGCGAGATCCAGATTTCGGCGCTGTCGAACTACAAGTGGACCGAGGTCAAGCCGCAGGTCGATCTCGTCGAGTTCCCCGACGGTAAGGCGATCATCATCCTGTCGAAGGGGCGGCTGGTCAATCTGGGCAACGCGACGGGTCACCCGAGTTTCGTGATGAGCGCGAGCTTCACCAACCAGACGCTCGCCCAGATCGAGTTGTTCACCCGCCCCGAGCAGTACAAGAACGAGGTCTACGTCCTGCCTAAGCACCTCGACGAGAAGGTCGCCGCGCTTCACCTCGACAAGCTTGGCGTCAAGCTGACGAAGCTGACCCCGAAGCAGGCGGACTATATCGGTGTGCCGCAGTCGGGGCCGTTCAAGCCGGATCACTACCGCTATTGAGGCGGCGTACTTGCACGCACCATTGCGCGTGCAAGTACGGTCTGCTAAGGAGGGTTGATGCAGCCGCGCCGCGCCCAGAGGCCGATCACTATCCGCTCCGACAAAGCAGCGGCGCGGCTGGCGATCCTGACCCGCGGCGGCCGCAGCCAGGCCGAGGTGATCGAGGACGCGCTCGAGCGGGTGCCGGAACCTGTAGTCGATAGCGACCGTCTCGCCCGCCTTGCCCGGATCGACGCGGCGTTGACGCGGCTCCAGCAGCGGACAGACCTGCCGACAATGGTCGAGTTCGATGCCCGGGAGTATGACGGTCGCGGCAACCCGCGTTGAGCCGTCCTCGCGTTGTCGTCGATACCTCTGCCCTCGTCGCCATGGCCTATGGCGAACCCGGATGGGAGACGTTGCGAGCCGTCTTTGACAACCTCGACGGTCTCATTCCGGCGGTCGTCATCGTCGAATTCTACCGCGTCACGGCGCGAGCCGCAAACCAGCCGGACCCCGATGCCGCAATCCTGATCGACAGTCTCGTGGCGAACGGCTCCGAGGTCGTCGCCTTCGATACCACCGCCGCTGAAGTCGCTGTTGCCGCCAATCCCCGGTTCGGATCGGGCAGCGGACACAAGGCTAAGCTCAACCTTCTCGACCTCATGGTCTACGGCGTCGCCAAGGTCACGGGGTTGCCCATCCTGTGCACGGTTAACGACTTCGCGTCGACCGACGCCGCCATCCATCCCGCGAGCCGTATCGGATGATCGTCGATGAAGCGGGCTTGAGCGGGGTGGCGGACACCCTCGCCGCCGTTCTACGCGCCGGTGACGTCATCGCTTTGTCGGGCGATCTCGGTGCGGGGAAGACGACCTTTGCCCGCGCCGTTCTCCGCGGCCTTGGCTGGGCGGGGGAGGTGCCATCGCCCAGCTTCACGTTGGTCCAGACCTACCCGACCGATCCGCCGGTGTGGCACGTCGATCTTTACCGGCTCGAGTCGGCGGATGAGGTTGACGGCCTTGGCCTCGACGAGGCGTGGGACGCCGCTGTCACGATCATCGAATGGCCCGAGCGGATGGGCGACCGGCTGCTCGCCGACGCGCTGCGCCTGCGCCTCGATCGAGCGGGTGACGCGACGCGGACCTTGACTTGGCGACTGCCGCCGTCTTGGGAGGGACGATGGCCGCCC
>JBBRQR010000339.1:0-2628 GCA_038226115.1 Sphingomonadales bacterium
CCGCCGCTGCCAAGGCGGATGCGCGTCGTCGCCGCGCCGATCGCCGCGAGCAACACCTCGGGCGCGGCCCCGGCGAGCGCGGGCGAGGCATGATGCTCGGCTGCCCAATAGCGGTGATAGCCGAGCCGGTCGCCGACACGCGCGAGGTCTATGCTGTTCGCCAGCGCGGTGGCGGCGGTCATGCCGTCGGCGATCGGGGTCTGGTCGAGGATGCTGAGGCGCATGGGCTTACTCCTGATCGCCCGACATAGGGGCGAGCGGGCGAAGCTGCGAGGGCTCGAGTGCCGATGCGAGCGTGTTCCACGCCGCCGCCTTCGCCGCAAAGGCGAGCGTGTGCGCCGGGCTGCTCGACGGCAGGGTGATGTGCGGCGTCCCCGGCGGCAGGGTGCGCGCGCCGATTTTCGCCGCCGTCTGCCCGTTGAACGCAACCAGCCGCAGATCGGGGAGCGTCGCGATCAGCGCGGCGAGGTCGCGCGCGTCGACATCGCGGAGCGCGGCGTCGAGGCTGCCGCGCCGCCGCGCGCTCGCGACGACATCCCACACCCCGATCGCGGCATCGCGCAGTGCTTCCAGCCGCGCATCATAGTCGAGCACGGCAAGGTCGACCTCGATCGCCCCGCCGATCAGCCGCCAGAAGGCGTTTTGCGGATGAGCGTAATAGCGCCCCGCCGCAAGGCTTGCCGCGCCGGGCAGGCTGCCGAGGATGAGGACGCGGGTGCGCGCGTCGACGATAGGCGCGAAGGCGGTGTGGCGGGTCATCCGCCGATCCGCGCCGTCACCTCGATCTCGATCCGCATCGCCGGGTCGAGCAGCCCCGCGACGATCATCGTCGCCGCCGGACGCGCAGGCCCGAATGCGGCGCGAAGCTGCGGCCAGCAGCGCTCGAAGTCGGCGGCGTCGGGGAGGACGTAGCGGACGCGAACGACATCGGCGAAGGTCGCCCCCGCCGCCGTCAACGCCGCGGCGATCGTCGCCAGCGCGGCGGCGCATTGGTCCTCGACGCGGTCGGGCAGCGTCATGGTGACGGGGTCGGTCCCGGTGCACCCCGACACGAACACCCAGCCGTCGGCGTCGACGACCGCGCGCGAATAGCCGATCAGGTCTTCATACGCCGACCCGCTGGCGATCCGCCGTCGTTTGCTGCTCACCAGCTCCGCGTCGGCTTGGGCGGGATTCGCGTCGCCAGCGCGAGCGACGGCGTGTCGGCGACGGCGGTTTCCGACAGGCCCTCCATCGTCCCGTCGTTCAGATCGTCGGGCTCGGCGAGGTTGGCGGCGACGGTCGTCGTCTCGCCGCGCGTCCGTGCGCCGAGCACATAAAAGCCGGTGTCGAGCAGGTTGGTGACGTTGCCGTCGCGCGCGAGGCGGCTTGGCCCACCGAGGACGACGGCGATCAGCCGTGTCCCGTTCTCGCTCTTGCTCGCAGCGAGGGTGAAGCCGGCGGCGCTGGTGAAGCCGGTCTTGATCCCGTCGACACCCGGCAGCGTCGTCAGCAGGTGGTTATGGTTGGCGATCATATGGCCTTCGTAATCGACCGCGACCTGGCTGAAGACCTTGTAAAATTGCGGGAAATCCCGAACGAGCGCGCGGCTGAGCGTCGCGATGTCGCGCGCGGTGGTCAGCTGGCGCGCGTCGGGCAGGCCGGTCGCGTTGACGAATTGCGACCTCATCATGCCGAGCCGCTTTGCCGTCGCGGTCATCTGCGCGGCGAACGCGCTTTCCGAGCCGCTGATGTGTTCGGCGAGCGCGACCGCGATGTCGTTCGCGCTTTTGGTGGCGATGACGTCGATCGCGGTCTTAAGCGCGATGGTCGCGCCGGGTTTCAGGCCGAGCTTCGATGGGGCCTGCATCGCGGCGTGGCGGGAAATCGTGATCGCGTCGTCGCCGCGCATCGTCCCCTTCGCCAGCTGTTCGAAGGCGAGGTAAAGCGTCAGCACCTTGGTGATCGACGCCGGGAAGCGCGGGGCATCGGCCTGACGGGCGTACAGCACCTCGCCGGTCTGGGCATTCATCAGCATCGCGGCGTATTTCGGCACGGCGTACAGGCTCGACGCACCTGCCGGGGCCGCCGTTGCCAGCGCGCTGCAAATGCCGATCAGAAGGCTTTGACTCCGCACCGGAAACTCCTCGCTCCCGCCGTTCGCTGGAGTGTAACAAACCGCGAGTCGCGCGCCAAGCGCGTTATGACCCAGCAATCGGGCGCCCCGCCGCTCACCCTGCCGCTTGCAATACCCCCTTCGACAGCGAACGATCGAACGGAATGCGCAGGATCGCATCGCCGCCCGATGCCGCCGGACCGGGCCCGAAGTCCCGGCACAAGGTGGCGCGGATCTCGGGCGAGACCGTGTCGGGATCGACCGGGCCTGTCGCCGCGCTTTCGGCCCATACGAGATCGGCCGCATCGCCTTCGAGCGCGCCGACGCGTTCGAGCACGATGATCATCGCAAAGGGGTTGGCCTGGCGGTCGCTGCCGACGCTCGTCAGCAGGCCGTCGATACAGTCGGCGCGCGGACCAACGACACCGTTGAGCAGATAGGTGGCAAAGCTGTCGTCGCTGTCGTCGGCCGCCATCGCGTACAGGCGATTGTTGAGGACCAGCAACCAGCCCGCGAGGATGTGCCCCGACGCA
>JBBRQR010000340.1:0-2618 GCA_038226115.1 Sphingomonadales bacterium
AGCGCAGGCTCGATGCTGCGGCGGATGTCAGCGATAGATCGTGAAAGCTTTGACGAGGAAGACATGGCGGGAGCGACTCGGCTGTTCCGCTTATGTTCCTATATTATGTACTCTCTCGTCAACGGACCGGATCGCCGTGACCGTTTCGTAGGCGCCGTCGCGCTGCGGCACTGACCGCTATGGGCGCGGTTGTTAGGTTGGCCCTGTATCAGAAAATCAAGCGCGAGGGATTGAGCCTTGACCAAGCCGAAGACCTTTATCACGCGGAGGCGGTTCAACGAACACGCGCCTGATCATCACTCAGCCGCAGAAGCTGGGCACGACGACCGGGACGGCTGCCGTATGCTGGTGCCAGCGGCCTGACTGGTCGCGGTAAAAGTGCCCGACCGCGACCCGATTGCGGAACTGCTGACAAGCTGCCGCCGCGCCGACATCGGCGACGGTGACGCCGGGCTTGACGCTGGCGGTGTCGGTAAAAATGGCGCGGCGCTGGATGTTGATCGCATCGACGCGTGCCTTCAGATCGGATGGGCCACCCGGCTTGATGACGCCGAGGTAGCCATCGGCCTGCTCGCCAGCATAGCCGGTCGCGCGGGCCGCCTCGACGATGGCATCGGCGGCCTGTGCCAGCGACGGTGCGGCCGCTAGCAACATCAGCGTGGCAGCAAGGGTACGGAAATTGGACATCGTGGAGTATTCCTAGAAAACCGCAGGGTTTTTCTTGATCAGATCAGCGACGTCCTTTTCGAGGCGGACGACGACCTCCTGCTTGATGTTGACGTTCAGGTTGATTTCGATCGGCTTATCGGGTGCGCGCAGCTGAATGCAGCCTCCCAGCACCAACGTTGCGACGATGGCGGCGAGCGGGAGACTTCGGGCGGTCTTGGTCATACAATCCTCACTAGCACTTCTTTCATAGAACCTCATCGGTTTACTTCGGCTGAATGAACGGCACCGGGCGGCGCAGCAATGGCCGCACATCGCTGAACGACGAAGCGGTGCCCAACAGCGCCTGGAAGGGCGCATGGACGGTGATGCCAAAACGGAAGGGCAAGTTGTTCACCTTTAGCGGGACAGGTCCGCCTGCCAGCGTCGCCGCCGCCTCGTTGCTGCCGGCAAACCGGACCTGCGTCACCAGTTCGCCGTCGAGATCGCCGTCGAGGTCGAGGGTCAGGTTGTCATAGCGCAGGCGGCGCAGCGCATCGAAGGCGAGACGCGCCGCCGCGCCGGCCTGCTCGCTGCCAAGGTTTCCCACATATTGAACCAGCCCGCCACCCGCGCGCGCGGTGAGCCGCCCGGCAGCGATGTGCCCGTGCCCATCGGCAAAAACCAGCGGCAAGCGTCCGTCGAAGTGTCCGGTGACGTTGAGATTCTTGATGTCGAACCGCTGCAAGAATAATTGTGCGTCGAGGCCGTCGACAGTGATCACGAATTCGCGGCGGACATCGCCGGCGCGGATCGTAACCGGGGCGAGCGTCAGCGTGCCGCCAGCGTAGGGCCAGCGGATACTCGCGATTGCTGCCGCGTCGGGTGCCAGCATGCGGAACACCACAACGCCGTCGTCGACCGGCACGCCGGGGTTGATTCGCGCCACCGTCAGCGTCTGTCCGGGCGGCGTCGTGAGCGTCAGCAAGTCGTTGAAGACGATCGTTCCAGCAATGCCATCGATCGGGCCCAAAGCCTCGGTGGCCAGCGCCAGCTTGTCGACGCGCAGTGTGCCGCGGCTGGCGAGGCCGCTGCTGGTCCATTCGACCTGCCCGGACCCGACCACGGGTCCGCGGACGTTGGCGACGATGCCGCGTAAACTCTCGGTGATTTCGTCGGGTTGCAGCGCCGCGCCAAAAACGAGGGTGCCGGTATCGAACCGCGCGCGGCCACTGCCGCGAGCGATGTCGTGGCGCGCTTCGGCCCGGCCCAGTGCCGCACCCGTTGCCGCCAGACTGACGGCTCCCCGCGCGCGCAATTCGCCGTTTGCGATCGTCGCGACGCCGCCAGTAACACGGAGGGGCTGGAAGCGCGCGGGCGCGGTGCGGTCGACGATTCGTGCCGACGCGCTCGCGAACTCGAGCCGCGCCCCCGCCAGGTGCCATGCCGCAGCAGCGTTTTCGATCAACACCGGACTCCCGGGATCGTCGAGCGCCGCCGCGCGCACCCGGCCCTGTCCCCGCCCTGCAGCGATATCGAAGCTTCCGTCGATGGTGGCGCGGCCGCGCCGGGTGCCAAACTGCCCGGCCAGCGCCACCGCCGCCACCGCGATACGGGGTCGCGCAGCAGAGCCTGCGACGACAAGCTGAAGCGGCGTTGCGGTCACGGCAAAGCTGGTTGCGGCGATCGATCCACGCAGCGCCGTCGCGCCGATCGTGGCACCGCCGACAAGCCGCTCCCCGGCGAGCATCAGTATCGGGCGGGTGCCAGGGCAGGCGACGAAGTGCCCCGGCGCCAGCCGAATATCGCCGCGCGTGATGCTCGTCCAGGCTATCGGCAGGCAGCGTCGACCCACAACGAAGCCGCCGTCTCGAGCGATGCTCGCGTCGACCGGCAGACCGATGCCGTTAGCGACGATGCCGCTGCCGAGTGCGCCGGAGACCCGCAGATTGCCCACGACATCGATGCCCCCG
>JBBRQR010000341.1:0-2607 GCA_038226115.1 Sphingomonadales bacterium
TGCGGATTCCGATGATCGCGCGCAGCCATTCCGACATGATGGCGCGCAGCGTTCCGAGATGATCGCGATCAGTTGCGGTCACCCGGTCGACATGGATTGGGTGTCAGTTTCGTGAGGTAGGGTCAATCGCCAATGGACGCTTTGGTGCGCCGCAGGCTGTCCCCTTCGAGTTCAACACGGTGAGCGTTGTGAAGGAGGCGGTCGAGGATCGCGTCGGCATAGGTGGAATCGCCGATGGCATGATGCCACGAGGCCGTGG
Source organism: Sphingomonadales bacterium (assembly GCA_038226115.1). Taxonomy (GTDB): domain Bacteria; phylum Pseudomonadota; class Alphaproteobacteria; order Sphingomonadales; family Sphingomonadaceae; genus Polymorphobacter_B. The sequence continues at coordinate 260 of JBBRQR010000341.1, forward strand.
GAAGCTGGCTGGTCACGATGGTCGACTTCCGGCCGTACCGATCTTCCAGGATCTCGAGCAGATCATGTCGGGCCTGGGCATCCAGCGGCTGAAGTCCCCAATCGTCCATGATCAGCAGTTCGACGCTGGCAAGGCTTTTGAGCCTGCTGGCGATGCGCCCGTCGCCGCGTGCCAGGGCAAGCTCGTCGAGCAGACGTGTGAAGCGCACGTAGAGGACCGAGCGGTTGTCGCGGCAGGCCTTGTGGCCGATGGCGCAGGCGAGCCAGCTTTTGCCGATACCGGTCGGGCCGCAGATCGCCAGGTTGTCGTGCGCATCGATCCACTCGCCGCTCAACAGCGTTTCGAACAGCCGACGCTCAAGACCGCGGGGGCTTCGGTAGTCGACATCCTCAGGTGCGGCCTGGTGCCGCAATTTGGCGTATCGAAGGCGCGCGCTGAGCCTCTTGTCGTGCCGCCAGGTAGTTTCCCGGTCGAGCAGCAGGGCCAGCCACTCGGCATGGCTGAGCGTGGCGGCGTCGCCATGCTTGTCGAGTTCGGTGAAGGCTTTGGCCATGCCTTGCAGGCCGAGCGCCTGCAGCTGGTCGAGGGTGGGATGTATCAGCAAGAGCTATCTCCTCAGTGGTAGTATTTGGGGCCCCGGATGTTGGGGTGGTCGACGCTCACCTCCCCCGCCGAGCGGGGACGATGGAGCGGATCTCCGTCGAGTTTCTTCTCGAGGATGGATTTGACGGCGCCATATTTGCGCGCGCCGATCTCGAGAGCGCGTAGCGATGCGGCGTCGACACGGACGGCACCGTAAGCGCGCGCCAGCCGCACTATGCCGAGGCAGGAGCGATAGCCTTGCTCGGGATGTGGCCGGTCGCTCAGGATCATTTCGCACAGCATCCTGACCGACGGGCCAAGGCGTCCGGCCTCATCGAGCAGGCGTTCGACCGTCCAGTCGCCGTAACGGCGATGGCTCGACGGCATATGGTCGTTGATGGTGGTGTGATGGCCGTTGCCGGAACCGCGCATGTGCGAAGCGACCCGCTCGCCCCTGAGAAAGATCTCGACGGTGCGCGCGGTCAGCCGCACCTCGACCTGCGCCCGGGCATGGCGATAAGGCACCGAGTAGAAATGCTTCGCCGCTTCGACGTGATAGTCGATACCGACTTTGCAGCGGCGCCACTCTGCCAGGACGTAGGGCTCAGCCGGCAACGCCTTCAGCAAGGGGCGGTCGATCTCCTCGAAAAGCTCACGCCGCGACCGGCCAAACCGGCGCATGACGCGGGTGTTCAGCGCGGTCATCATCTGATTCATCGCGGCGCGTAGTTCGTCCAGGCCGTACCAGACCCGGTTACGAAGACGCCCAAACAGCCAGCGCTCGACGATGCCGACACAGGCCTCGACCTTGGCTTTATCGCGCGGGCGATACGGTCGCGCCGCGAGCACTGCCGTGCCGTAATGCGCGGCGAGCTCGGCGTATGTGCGATTTACCTGCGGGTCGTAAAGGCACGCCTTGATGACCGCGACCTTGGCATTGTCGGGGACTAAAAGACGTGCCGCCCCGCCGAAAAAATCAAAGGCCCGGACATGCGCGTCCGTCCAGTCCGGGAGGGTCTCGGTCCAGGTCGGCCACGCAAACGACAGGCTCGAGGCGCCCATCACGGCTACAAAAAGATGAGCCTCGCGGATCTCGCCCGTCAGTCGGTCGACCACCACCGGCACCGTATCGCCAGCATAGTCGACGAACATCCGGTCCCCACCCAGATGCGTTTGCCGCATCGTAACCGGCAGGCGTCCCTCCCACGCGCGATAAAGCTCGCAGAACCGGGAATACCGGTAACCGTCGGGCTGAACCTCGATATATTCGTCCCACAGCACCTGGAGTGTGACGTGCTTGCGCTTCAGCTCCCGGTTGACGGCCGCCCAGTCCGGTTCGGGCCGATCGCGCTGCCCGCCTCTGGTCGCCGCCACACCGTAAAGCTCAGCTTCGAGCGCGGTGTCCGTCAGCGCGTCTGGCAACGGCCACTCCAGCTTCGATGCCCGGAAACGCTGAAGCATCACACGTACCCCCGTGCTGCCTACGCCCACCTGGCGCCCAACCTCCCGAGACGGCAGTTTGGCGTCGTACGTCAGTCTCAAAATCTCGCGCACCTTGCGCATCGCAATTCGCTCCGTCGGCATTGGCTGCTCCTCGAAAAGAAGCAGCCTGCGACGACCGGATCACACCGCCAAAACATTCCGCATCTGATCGCCATCATGTCGGAACACTGATCGCGATGATGTCGGAATGCTGATCGCCATCATGTCGGAACGCTGATCGCGATTATCCCGGAATGCTGAGCGCGATGATCCCGGAATCCGCA
>JBBRQR010000342.1:0-2593 GCA_038226115.1 Sphingomonadales bacterium
CGGGCGTGAAGTCGGCAAATGTGTCCATGTCGAAACGCGACGCGCTGTTGACAAGCAGGCGCGGCTCACCCGCCGCTGCCGCCGCCGCCACGATCGTCGCTGCCGCCGCCGGGTCGGCAAGGTCGGCCGACACGACCGATGCCGCCTGCCCTGCGGCGGTCAGCTCGGCGGCAAGGTCGGCGGCCTCGGCGGTCGACGTGTGGCAGTGGATCACAACATGCCAGCCATCGGCGGCGAGCGCGCGAACCAGTGCCGCGCCGATTCGCTTCGCGCCGCCGGTAACGATGGCAACGGGAGGGGCAGGAGCAGTAGCCATCGCCATTCCCTAGCGACCGCCACCGGGGGCGAGCAAGTGCGGCGCGGTGTAGCCCGCTTGAGCCGCCTCGCCGCCGCCCCTAGGTAGAGCGCAATGCGAACCCCCGCCGCCCGTTCTCCCGACCCCGTGTCGACGCCCGACCGCTTTTCGGAGGACGCGGCGACGTTTGCGGTCAAGGGCCGCGAGACGCCCGATCTCGACGCCGGGGTCGCGGCGATCCGTAACGTCCTGCGCACCCTCCCCGCCCGCCCCGGTGTGTACCGGATGACCGACAGCGCGGGCGACGTGCTGTATGTCGGCAAGGCCAAGGCGCTGAAGGCGCGGGTGACGAACTACACCCAGGTCACCCGACTGCCGCGTCGCCTCCAGCGGATGGTCGCCCAGACGCGCGGAATGACGATCGTCACGACCAATTCCGAAAGCGAGGCGCTGCTCCTCGAAGCCCAGCTCATCAAACGCTTCCGCCCGGCGTACAATGTCCTCCTTCGCGACGACAAATCGTTCCCCTTCATCTTCCTGCGCGAGGATCACGCCTTTCCGCGCATCGCCAAGCATCGCGGCGCGCGCGTCGGCAAGGGTGTGTTCTACGGCCCGTTCGCGAGCGCCGGGGCGGTCAACACGACGCTCAATGCGCTGCAGAAGGTATTCCTGCTGCGGTCGTGTTCGGACAGTTTCTTCGCCAACCGCTCGCGCCCGTGCCTGCTCCACCAGATCAAGCGGTGCTCGGCCCCGTGCGTCGGTCGGATCGAGAGCGACGCCTATGCCGAACTCGTCGACGACGCCAAAGGCTTTCTGTCGGGGCGCAGTCAGGAGGTCCAGCGCAAGCTCGGCGGCCAGATGGAGACGGCGGCGGCGGCGATGGACTTCGAACGCGCCGCGATCGTCCGCGACCGCCTCCGCGCGCTGACGTACATCCAGGGCAGTCAGGCGATCAACGCGGGTGACGACGCGACCGACGCCGACGTTATCGCCCTCGCGTGCAACGCCGGGACGATGTGCATCCAGGTATTCTTCATCCGTGGCGGGCAGAACTGGGGGCACCGGGCATTTTTCCCCGCCCATACCAACGATGTCGCCGAAGACGAGGTGTTGTCGGCGTTCCTCGCCCAATTCTACGACGACGTTCCCGTCCCGCGCGAAGTCCTGCTCGACCGGACACTCGTCGAACACGACCTGATGGCCGACGCCTTGTCCGAACGCGCGGGCAAGCGCATCGCGCTGCGCGCGCCGCAGCGTGGATCGGCGAAGCGCCTGATCGAACAGGCAAAGCGAAATGCCGTCGAGGCGCTTGACCGGCGGCTTGCCGAGTCGACGACGCAGGGCAAATTGCTGGCGGAGGTCGCCGAGGTGTTCGACCTCGCCGCCCCGCCCGCGCGTGTCGAGGTCTACGACAACAGTCATATTCAGGGGACGAACGCCCTCGGCGCGATGATCGTGGCCGGGCCCGAGGGCTTCCGCAAGAACGCTTATCGCAAGTTCAACATGAACGACGCCGCGATCACGCCCGGCGACGATTTCGCGATGATGAAGGCGATGCTCGGGCGGCGCTTCGTCCGGCTCGAGCGCGAGGACCCCGACCGGACAAGCGGCGATTGGCCCGACCTGCTGTTGATCGACGGTGGGCGCGGGCAGTTGAACGCCGTGCTCGAGGTCATGGGCGAACTCGGCGTCCACAACGTGTGCGTCGTCGGGGTGGCCAAGGGTCCTGACCGTAATGCCGGACGTGAAACCTTTTATTTGCCCAACGGGCGCGAGATGACGTTGCCGATGAACTCGCCCGTCCTGTTCTTCCTCCAGCGGCTCCGCGACGAGGCGCACCGCTTCGCCATTGGCGCGCACCGGGCGAAGCGGTCGAAGGCGATTGTCAGCAACCCGCTCGACGACGTTCCCGGCATCGGCCCGGCGCGGAAACGGGCACTGCTCATGCACTTCGGCACCAGCCGGGCGGTGCGCGGCGCGACGCTTGCCGATCTCGAAAAGGCCCCCGGCATCAGCAAGGCAACGGCGGCCGCCCTCCACGGCCACTTCCACCCGCGCGGGTGAGGGGGGGGGGGTAAAGCCAACGCATGGCAAGCACCTCGCTGCGCAACGAGCCCGAAACCTACATGCATCGTGACATCGCGTTGCCGGGTGACGAGGAATAGACGCACGGCGGGCCGGATCCTGACGCTGCTCCCGGCAAATAAAACGCTGTCCTACAGCATGTTATCCGCGGTAGCTCGCGCCGTGGAGGTGACTACGGTGGCTGGACAAGCGGAGACGACGGCACGCGACACG
>JBBRQR010000343.1:0-2571 GCA_038226115.1 Sphingomonadales bacterium
CGCGATGGATGAAGCGAATACCTTCGGTGGGCGGCTGGCACGCTACGCCCGCGTCGGGTCGACCGGCGTTGGTCTTGCCGCGCGCTTTGCCGGGGCGCGGCTGACGGGTGGCGGCGATGCGGCAACCGCGGCGCAGCAGCTTCGCATTGCGCTCGGTGGGCTGAAGGGTCCGGTGATGAAAATCGCGCAGATCCTGTCGACCGTTCCCGGTGCGGTGCCCGAGGAGTTCGCGACCGAGTTGAGCCAGTTGCAGGCCGATGCCCCGGCGATGGGCTGGCCGTTCGTTCGGCGGCGGATGAAGGCCGAGCTCGGCCCCGAGTGGGAAGCCAAATACGCGACGTTTGAGCACAGCGCCGCCGCCGCCGCGTCGCTCGGCCAGGTCCACCGCGCGACCGCGCACGACGGCCGCGCACTCGCGGCCAAGCTGCAATATCCCGACATGGCGAGCGCAGTCGAAGCCGATCTCGGTCAGCTCGACGTGCTGTTCGGCGTCTACCGCCAGTTCGACAAGTCGATCGACACCGCGCTGATCCGCGGCGAGGTTGCCGACCGGCTGCGCGAGGAACTCGACTATACCCGCGAAGCGAAGCACCTGACGCTGTATCGCCATATGCTGGCGGGGACGGCGAACGTCCATCTGCCCGAAGTGTTGCCCGACCTGTCGACGCGGCGGCTGCTGACGATGACATGGCTCGACGGCAAACCGCTGCTTTCGTTCAAGGATGCGAGTCAGGACGACCGCAACCGCATCGCCGAGACGCTGTTCCGCGCGTGGTACTGGCCGCTCCATCACTACGGCGTGATCCACGGCGACCCCCACCTCGGCAACTACGCGGTGCGCGACGGTGCTGTCGCCGGAGAGTTTGGCGGCATCAACCTGCTCGACTTCGGCTGCGTTCGCGTGTTTCCGCCGCGCTTCATCGGCGGGGTTGTCGACCTGTTCCGCGCGATCGAGACGAACGACGACGCGCTCGCGGTCGACGCGTTCGAGCGCTGGGGCTTCACCGGCCTCAGCCGCGAGATCATCGACACGCTGATGATCTGGGCCAAATTCCTGTACGGTCCGCTCCTCGACGACCGCATTCGCCGGATCGACGATGGCGGCAGCCCGGTCGATTATGGGCGGCAGACAGCGCAGAAGGTCCATAAGCGCCTGAAGGAGCTCGGCACCGTCACCATCCCTTCGGAATTCGTCTTTATGGACCGCGCAGCGATCGGGCTGGGCGGCGTGTTCATGCACTTGCGCGCCGAGTTGAACTGGCACCGGCTGTTCAATGAGATGATCGCGGGCTTTACCGAAGATGGATTGGCTTCGCGGCAGAGCGAAGCCTTGTCGCGGGCAGGGCTGACGCGTTAGGCCCGGCCTACGAACGCTTTGCTGAACGCCGTGCGGCAGCTTGCCGCCCGGGGCTGGTTCACGCTAAGGGTAAGCCGACCGTGTGAGGAGCGAAACCATGGCCGACGACCCGACCGCTGCGACGCCCCATGCCCATGTGCCGAATACGCGGTTTTACGACCGCTTTACCGGCGTGATCTGGTGGGCCGTCGTCGCCATTGCCATATTGTTGATTGTCATGGCACTAGTCCTCGTCCGCTAGTGACCAATGACTGACGACGGGGGAAATTGATGCGGATTGCCGTGTTGCGTGAAACGGCTGAAGCCGAACGGCGGGTCGCCGCGACGCCCGAAACGGTCAAGAAATTGATCGCCCTGGGGGCGACAGTTGCGGTCGAAGCCGGTGCGGGCGCGGGCGCGAACATCGCTGACGCCGCCTTCACCGACGCGGGCGCGAGCGTCGGCGACCGGGCGGCGACGGTTGCGGGCAGCGACCTCATCCTCGCCGTTCAGACCCCCGATATCGCCGACCTGCCCGGCGTCGCTTCGGGCACGATGCTCGCCGGGACGATCGCTCCGTTCACCAACCGCGCGCGCACCGATGGCTATGCCGCCGCCGGGATCACCGCGATGGCGATGGAGCTGATGCCGCGCATCACTCGCGCGCAGTCGATGGACATTCTGTCGTCGCAGTCGAACCTGTCGGGCTACAAGGCGGTGATCGACGCCGCCGAAGCCTATGGCCGCGCCTTCCCGATGATGATGACGGCGGCGGGTACGATCAGCGCCGCGCGCGTCTTCATCATGGGCGTCGGCGTCGCTGGGCTGCAGGCGATCGCCACCGCACGGCGGCTGGGGGCATTGGTCAGCGCGACCGACGTCCGTGCCGCGACCAAGGAGCAGATCGAATCGCTCGGCGCGAAAGCGATCTTTGTCGATAATGTTGCCGGCCAGAGCGAAGGCGCGGGCGGCTACGCGACCGAAACGTCGGACGAATATAAGGCGGCGCAGTCGGCGCTCGTCAGCAGCCACATCGCCAAGCAGGACATCGTCATCACCACCGCGCTGATCCCCGGTCGTCCCGCGCCGCGGCTGGTCAGCGACGCGCAGATCGCAACGATGCGCCCCGGATCGATCATCGTCGACCTCGCGGTCGAGAGCGGCGGCAACGTCGAAGGCTCGGTCGTCGGCGCGAGCCCGCTCGTCCACGGCGTGACGATCATCGGCCACCGCAA
>JBBRQR010000344.1:0-2570 GCA_038226115.1 Sphingomonadales bacterium
CGACCCGATGAGCCCCAGCCGCACCCGCGCCAGCGGACCCGTCGCCGGGGCAACCGCCAGATACGACGCGACCGTCGATGCCAACGCCCCCAACTGGTTGAGGTCGAGCCGCGCCGACGCCAGTGCGTGCAGCCGCTCCTCAGTCGCCGTGTCGGCGAGCGCCGCACGCACCGCCTTCACTTGCGCCCGGAAATCGGCAGGTGGCTCCTGCAGCCACGCGAGGTCAGCGAACATCGACGTGCCTCAGGCCGGCAACTTGGCCTGGACCACGCGCGCCAGATCGCCGACATTCTTGAGATCGGCAATTTCCTCGTTGAGGAACTTGATCTTGAACAGGCGCTCGAGCGTAATGATGAAGCGAATGTGACTAAGACTGTCCCACTCCGCAACGTCATCGGCTGAGGTTGCGGCAGTGACATCGACATCGTCGACATCGAAGACATCGACCATGACATCGCCGATCTTGCGAATGATTTCGTCAATGGTCATCGACACACTCTTGTTCGGCGGCGCGAAACGATGCGCGTCCTGTTTACGTTGCACCGCAGTATCAATCCGGTCCCAGCCGCGCAACCGCCATGGCGGGGATGCAAGTTACCCGCCGCGCAGCGCCAGCCGATGCCCGAGCACGAAGCGGAAGACGCGCAAGCGGACCAGTGTAACGGCAGCGCCACCCCGCTCACCGGGCGCGAGCAGCGGTGTCCGGAAAACCCGGACCAGCGCGCGCGGCGTTTCAAGGAGCATCACCCATGCCCGCGCGATCACCCACGCGCGCGACTTGCCGCGCGCGCGGTCGAGTAGATACGTCTCGTGGGTCAGGCGCTGCCACTTGGCGGCGAGCTCGGGCCAGTTACGCCGCGCCGGGTGACCGACTCCGGCGCCAGGTGAATAGATTAGCCGCGCCCCGATATCGCGCGCGCGCCAGCACCAGTCGACATCCTCCGAAAGTCCGGTGCGGAACGGCCCGACGCGGTCGAACAGGTCGCGCCTGACGAACAGGTTGGCGGTGACGGTGAAGCCCTTGGTCGTGACATAGGCCTCGTTGTCGAAGGCGAAGACCGTTTCGAACGCTTCCGCCCCCGACCGCGGCGTGCCGCTCAAAACCGTCATCCGTCCGCCGACGACCGTGCCGGGGGCGGCGGTCGTCAGTGTGGCGACGCCGGCGGCCAGCCACCCGGTCTCGGGCAGGCAGTCGGAATCGGTGAACGCGAGAATACGCCCGCGTGCCGCCTCGACCCCGGCGTTGCGGGCCGGACCCGCGCCTTTCGCCTTTGCAACAACGATCCGCGCGCGTCCGGCGACGACGGCGACGATCCGTTCCGCGCCGCCGGGCGAATCGTTATCGGCGACGACGATTTCGAACCTGTCGGTAAAGTCCTGCGCCTTGAGCGCGGTCAGGCAGCGGTCGAGCCTAAGATAGTCGTTGTAATGCGGCACGACGACGGTGACGTCGGGGGCTTCCTGCGCGGTGGGATCGGCGACCATGGCTTCCTCATACAGCGCGATGCGGCCCGTGCCACCGCTCTCGACAATCTGGACGGCACGGGGGCGGCGGTCTTAAAGACGGCGATGACCGATGCTCAACGACGACCCCTGCCGGTGAGCGACGCCGATGTCGCGCTGATCCATCGCCTTGCCGATGCCGCCGGAGCGGTCATTCGCCCGCATTTTCGCACGCCGATCGCGATCGAAGCCAAGGCCGATGCGTCGCCGGTGACGGTTGCCGACCGCGATGCCGAGGCGGCAGTCCGCGCCGTCCTGCGCGCCGAACGCCCCGGCGACGGCATCGTCGGTGAGGAATTCCCCGAAGAAAACGTCGGCGCGGCAAGGACGTGGGTGATCGACCCGATCGACGGCACCCAGGCATTCGTCGCGGGTCGCCCGCTGTTCGGCACGCTGATCGCATTGCTCGTCGACGGCGTGCCGGTGCTCGGGGTGATCGACCAGTGCATCGCGCGCGATCGCTGGATCGGGGCCACCGGCCGCGCGACGACGCTCAACGGCATCACCGTGACGACCCGCATCTGCGGGCTGCTCACGGCCGCGCGCGCCGCGACGACCTCACCCTACCTGTTCCGTGATGACGCCGACAGCGCGGCTTTCCAACGCCTTCGCCCGCGCGTCAGCGACGTCATGTACGGTGGCGACAACCATAATTACGGCCTTGTCGCGAGCGGCCACCTCGATGTTGTCGTCGAAGCCGGGCTCAAACTCCACGACTGGGCGGCGCTCGTCCCCGTCGTCGGCGGCGCGGGTGGGGCGATGACCGATTGGCACGGTGGACCGTTGCGGCGCGGCAGCGACGGGCGGGTGATCGCCGTCGGTGATCCGACGTTGCTGGCGGTCATCGTTGCCGCGCTTGCGCCGTAAAGCAAGTGCGGACCACCCCCCGCGCCAAAATGCCCGTTGCGCGGGACGGGCTGCGGCGGCTATCAGCGGCACGGTAACGGTGGTGTAAACCGCCATGACATGATTTGGAGCAGGAAGCCGCAATGGCGACTCACCACGATGCCGATCTGACGCCGACCGGCGAACGACGCCGCGATTTCATCTTCGTCGCCACCGGAGCG
>JBBRQR010000345.1:0-2546 GCA_038226115.1 Sphingomonadales bacterium
AAAATGTCGGCGAGGCGCAGCGCCTCGACGCGCTTGTCGCCGACGCCCGCGACCTTGACCAGCGCCATCTCGCGCTCGACGTGCGGGCCGAGCGCGGTCAGGTCGAGGACGCGGTGGACGGGGACGAGGCGGTCGAGCTGCGCCATGATCTGCTCGATCACGGCGGGTGGGCCGCTGGTGACTACGGTGATCCGGCTGACGGCGTGGTCGTCGGACACGTCGGCGACGGTCAGGCTCTCGATGTTGTACCCGCGCGCCGAAAACAGCCCGACGATGCGCGCGAGGACGCCCGCCTCGTTGTCGACGAGGATCGAAAGGGTGTGGCGTTCGGCGGGGGCGGACTTCATGGCCGGGCTTCCTTGGATTCAGCGCGAGCCGCTGTCCATACTTCATGCGCGGCGCCGAGGTTGAGGACACCGATACCGATGCCGACAATCAGGTCCGGCCACGCCGAATGCCACACGACGGTGACCAACCCGGCGGCGATGATGGCGACATTGGCAAAGCAGTCGTTGCGCGACGACAGGAACGCCGCGCGGAGCAGACTGCCCCCCACGTGGCGATGGCGCGCGAGCAGCAGCGCACACGTCAGATTGACCGCCAATGCGCCGAGGCCAGCGAGCGTCAACGGCAGCGGGGCCGGCGGGGCCAGCGTCGTCAGCTTGGTTACCGCCAGCCACACCGTCGCGATGCCGGGAATGAGCAACACCCCGGCCAGCGCCATCCCGACCCGCGCCCGCGCCACGACCGACCAGCCGAGCGCGAGCAGGATCAACAGGTTGACCGACGCATCCTCAAGAAAATCGATCCCATCGGCGAGGAGCGACACCGATCCGATAGCGACGCCGACGCCAATCTCAACCGCGAAATAGGCGAGGTTAAGCGCGGCGACTGTGGTGACGATGAGGCGGAGCGAGATGTCGGCAGCGGCGGTCATCGAGGGGCTAAACGAGCGCCGCTGCATCTTCGTCCGTCTCGCCGACCGTTTCGTCGCCGTGGAGCACCATGTCGGTATGCGCCGCGCCGCTTGGGATCATCGGGAAGCAGTTCGCCAATTTCGCAACGCGGCAGTCGACCATGACCGGGCCGTCGGCGGCCAGCATCGCGGCGATGCCGTCGTCCAACTCGCTCGTGTCGGAAATGCGGATGCCGGTCCAGCCGTACGCTTCGGCGAGTTTGACGAAGTCGGGGAGGGCTTCGGAATAACTTTCGCTATAGCGCCCGCCGTGGTTGAGCTCCTGCCACTGGCGGACCATGCCCATATATTCGTTGTTGACGATGAAGATCTTGACCGGGAGCCGGTATTGGGTCGCGGTGGCCAACTCCTGAATGTTCATCTGGATCGACGCCTCACCGGCGATGTCGATGACGAGCGCGCCCGGGTTGCCGAGCTGCGCGCCGATCGCGGCGGGCAGGCCATAGCCCATCGTGCCGAGGCCGCCGCTCGTCAGCCACTTGTTGGGGCCTTCGAAACCAAAGTGCTGCGCCGCCCACATCTGGTGCTGGCCGACCTCGGTGGTGATGATTGGGTGGCGCTTGTGCGTCGCCTCCCACAGCCGCCGGATCGCGTGTTGGGGGAGGATGTCGCTGCCCTTCTGCGCGAAACCCAAGCTGTCGCGCGTTCGCCACCCGGCGATCGTGTCCCACCACGGCTTGAGATTATTTGCGCGGAAGCCTCGGCTTTTCCACACCTTGATCATGTCTTCGAGGACATGGCCGACGTCGCCAATGATGCCGAGGTCGACGCGGACGGTCTTGTTGATCGACGAGCGATCGATATCGACGTGGATCTTGCGGCTGCCGGGTGAGAACGCATCGAGCCGCCCGGTGACGCGGTCGTCGAAGCGCGCGCCGAGACAGACCATCAGGTCGGCCCCGTGCATCGCCATGTTCGCCTCGTAGGTGCCGTGCATGCCCAACATGCCAAGGAAGGCAGGCGACGACCCGGGGAAGCAGCCGAGGCCCATCAGGGTCGAGGTAACCGGCGCGCCGGTCAGGCGTTGCAACTCGCGCAGGAGGACACTCGCGCCCGGACCCGAATTGATGATGCCGCCGCCGGTGTAGAGGATTGGGCGCTCGGCGGCGGCGAGCATTTCGACCGCTGCCTCGATGCTGCGAAGGTCGCCCTTGACCTGCGGCTTGTACGTTTTGTGCTCGATCTTGCCGGGGCGGACGTAGCGAGCCTTGGCGACCTGAATGTCCTTGGGCAGGTCGACGACGACAGGGCCGGGGCGGCCGGAGGTGGCGACGTAGAACGCCTCGTGGATGATGTCGCCGAGCTTGGCGACGTCCTTGACGAGGTAATTATGCTTCGAACAATGACGCGTGATGCCGACGGTATCGCATTCCTGAAAGGCGTCGGTGCCGATCAGATGCGTTGGCACCTGGCCGGTCAGGACGACGATGGGTATCGAATCCATCAGCGCATCGGTGATGCCGGTGATGGCGTTGGTCGCGCCGGGGCCGCTGGTGACGAGAACGACACCGGGCTTGCCGGTCGAGCGGGCATAGCCCTCGGCCGCGTGGACGGCGGCCTGTTCGTGGCG
>JBBRQR010000346.1:0-2512 GCA_038226115.1 Sphingomonadales bacterium
CGGTCGACACCGATACGTCGCCGCGCGGCGCCTATCTTGGGTTTGCGGCTGCGCTCGGCGTCTGGGGCTGGCACGAGATGAGCTTTCTGATGGGGGTCGTCACCGGCCCCCGGCGCGAGATGTTGCCGCCCGGCGTCACCGGCTGGACGCGCTTCCGTATGGCTGCGGCGACGCTGATCTGGCACGAAATCGCGCTTGCCGTCACGGCGGCGGGAATGCTCGCGTTGACATGGGGCCAGCCGAACCAGATTGCCGCGTTTACCTTCGCCATATTATTCGTCATGCGGGTGTCGGCGAAGCTCAACATCTTCCTCGGCGTCCCCAACCTGACGGTCGATTTCCTTCCCGCTCATCTTGCGTATCTGAAAAGCTACTTCCGTATCCGGGTGTTCAACCCGCTGTTTCCGGTTTCGGTCGCAGTCGCATCGGTGGCGACAATGCTGCTTGCGGAAAGCGCGGCGATCGCTGCACCGGGGGCGGCGACCGGGCTGACGATGCTTGCTGTGCTCGCCGGGCTCGGGTGTCTCGAGCACTGGTTTCTGGTTCTGCCGTTCAGGGATGCGGCACTATGGCGGTGGGCAATGGCGGGCAATGCGCCAACGAGCGCTGGACAAGCGCGCTGAGATTTCGGATTGGGGATGTTGTCATGAACTACGATGCATTGTTCCAGGACCAGCTCGACGCCCTCCGTGGCGAGGGCGCTTATCGTGTCTTCGCCGACCTCGAGCGCCAGCGCGGGTCGTTCCCCAAGGCCAAGCGTCACATCGACGGCGGCGTTCAGGACGTAACGGTCTGGTGCTCGAACGACTATCTCGGCATGGGCCAGTCGCCGGTCGTTCTCGACGCGATGCACGCCGCGCTCGACCAGTGCGGCGCCGGGGCCGGAGGCACGCGCAACATCGGTGGGACCAACCACCATCATGTCCTGCTGGAGGCTGAGCTTGCCGACCTCCACGGCAAGGAAGCGGCACTGCTATTCACGAGCGGCTATGTCTCGAACTGGGCGGCGCTGGGAACGCTCGCGGCCCGGCTGCCCGACTGTGTCGTCCTGTCCGATGCCGGCAACCATGCCTCAATGATCGAAGGCATCCGCCACAGCCGCGCCGAGCGGCAGGTATTCGCGCATAACAGCGCCGAGGACCTCGACCGCCGCCTCAGCCGCCTCGACCCGGCGCGGCCCAAGCTCGTCGCCTTCGAAAGCGTCTATTCGATGGATGGAGACATCGCCCCGATCAAGGAATTGTGCGACGTCGCCGACGCGCATGGTGCGATGACCTATCTCGACGAAGTCCACGGCGTCGGCCTGTACGGTCCGCGCGGCGGCGGCGTTGCCGAGCGCGACGGCTTGATGGACCGGCTGACGGTCATCGAGGGGACGCTTGGCAAAGCATTCGGCGTGATGGGCGGATATATTGCCGGGTCGAGCGCGATGGTCGATTTCGTCCGCAGCTTCGCCAGCGGGTTTATCTTCACGACCGCCCTGCCGCCGTCGATCGCCGCCGGGGCGTGTGCCAGTATCCGCCACCTCAAGGTCAGTCAGGTCGAGCGCGCCGGGCATCAGGAGCGCGTTGCCAAGGTTCGCCGCCGCCTCAATGCGATCGGCATTCCGGTGATGGACAACGACAGCCACATCATCCCGGTGATGGTCGGCGACCCGCACCACTGCAAGATGATAAGCGACTGGCTGCTCGACAATCACGGCATATACGTCCAGCCGATCAACTATCCGACGGTGCCCAAGGGAACCGAGCGGTTGCGGATCACCCCGTCGCCGGTCCACAGCGATGCCGATGTCGACAAGCTCGTCTCGGCGCTGTCCGAAATCTGGAGCCAGTGCGCTCTCGCCCGCGTCGCCGAGGCGGCCTGATCCTGCGTTGGGGGTAGCCCCCCTCTGTCATCCTTTTCGGGGCGGGTGACATGATCGTGGACATCGTGGCGATCGAGGCCCCCGGTCTTGCGGCGATCGTGGCGATGGTGCTCGTGATCGGCATTCTCGCACTGGGCGAGCCATTGTTCACGCGGGCGGTTGGGCTCCACCGGGCCCCGGCGAGTCGTATCCCGGCGATGGATGGCTTGCGCGGAATCGCGGCGCTGGCGGTCGTCGTCCACCACTGCATCGTGATGGGAACTTATCTCCGGACGGGAGCATGGGGTATTACCGCCGGGCATATCCCCGAGCAGTTGGGGTCGTTGCCGGTCGCGGTGTTCTTCATGATTTCGGCGTATCTGTTCGTCGGCGCGCTGCTGCGGAAGGATGGCAAGGTCGACGCAATCGGCCTGTTCGATGGGCGGATCATGCGGATTGCACCACTCTATATTTTCGCGGTCGCGGTCTTGTGCCTGTTCGTCGCGATCGAGACGCACTTCGTCGCGGTCGAGCCGCCGCTGACGATTGCCGGCGAGGTCGGGCATTGGGCGCTGTTCGGCTTTTCCAAGCGCGGACCGATCAACGACTTTGCCCCGACCTTCGTTCTCCTCTCGCAGATTTGGACGCTGCGGTACGAATGGATCC
>JBBRQR010000347.1:0-2510 GCA_038226115.1 Sphingomonadales bacterium
GGCAATGGCGCGGGCGGCGATTGCGGAGACGCTTGCCGCCGGACGACTGCCGATCGTCACCGGTGGCAGTGGGCTCTATCTGCGCGCCCTGCTCGAAGGGATCGCCGACGTCCCGCCGATCGACCCCGCGATTCGCGCCGCTGTCCGCGCGCTCGACCCCGCTGCCGCGCGCGCTGCGCTTGCCGCTGCGGACCCGCGCGCAAGCGTGACCGACCCGCAACGCGTCGCCCGTGCGCTCGAGGTCATTTACGCGACCGGGCGACCGTTGCGCGACTGGCACGCGGACTCGACTGGCGGGCTTGATGCCGACATCCACGCCGTCGTCGTTGACCGTCCCCGCCCCGACCTTCACGCGCGGATCGATACGCGACTGGCCGTGATGATCGACACCGGTGCGCTCGATGAAGTAGCGGCGCTGTCATCCCGCAATCTGCCCGCCAACGCGCCAGTGATGAAGGCGATCGGCGTCGGCCAATTGTTCGACTCATTACGAGGAAAAACGTCGCTGATGGCAGCGATCGCGGCGACAGCCGCGGCGACGCGCCGTTACGCAAAGCGCCAGTCGACGTGGTTTCGCAATCAAACCAACTGGCCAGCCGTCAGTACCGCCTCAAGCATTCTTAATGAATTGTAGATTTTGATTTATAAAATGTGGACGACACCGTAACGACCCCTTGCGTTAACACGTCAGGGGACAAATCATGAAGGCCATCATAATTGCGATCGCAACCGCCCTTGTGCCCGGAGCAGCGCTCGCCGCCGGCAGCGCCACGGCCGCGCTTGATTCGCTCAGCAAAACCAACCTCATCGTTCTCGGCAACCTGAGCGGCGGCCACGATGTCGAGGGCAAGACCTTCGTCGGCGGCAACATCACCGGCAACACCTCGAACTACGGCATCGGTCGCGGCAACCAGGGCGCAGTTGCTTCGGGTTCGCCGACGCTGACCATCGGCGGCAACATCAACGGTGCGAACCTCGCCAACGGCTCAAACGGCGGCAACGGCAACATCGCCACGCGCAAGACCGTCGACATCGGCGGCAGCTTCACCGGCGGCAACTTCAATGTCGACGGCGCGCTCGTTCGCGCCGGTGGCAACCTCGCCGGTTTCAACATCAACGGCGGGACCAACGTATTTTACGGTGGCACCGCGAGCGGCTTCCAGAACACTCAGCCGGTCAAGGATGCTACCCTCGGCGTCGGCGGTGCGAACGACCTTCGGGCGAGCATCGCGGCGCAGACGTCCGCACTGTCGGCGAACCTGATGGCGCTGTCGTCGGCACTGTACACGCTCACCCCGGCGAACAACCCGAGCTCGTATTTCGCCCCCGACCAGAACACCAACCGCTTCATCGCCCGCGACAGCGGCATCGGCTTCGCGGTGATCAACGTCACGGCGGCGCAACTGTCGGCGGCAAACAACTTCTCCTACGATATCCCGACCGTCAGCGGCGGTTTCCTGACGACGATCATCAATGTCACCGGCGCGTCGAGCTACACGCTCAACGCCAACTCCAACCTGTCGGCGTATAACCCGTTCGTCCTGTGGAACTTCGGCACGGCGACGTCGATCATCCTCAACCGTCAATTCAACGGCGCGCTCCTCGCCCCATTCGCGACGGTTAGCAATTCGACGCCGATCGAAGGCTCGGTCGCCGTCGCCAACTTCAATCAGGGCGGCGAGGTTCACCTCGGCACGTTCCGGGGTAATGCCAAACTGACCGCAGCGCTGACCCCGATGGGCGGGGCCGGTGCGGTCCCCGAGCCGACGCAATGGGCACTGTTCATTGCGGGCTTCGGCATGATTGGTGCGACTGCTCGCCAGCGCCGGAACCGTCCCGTCTCGGCCTGAGGCCTACACGGGAGATGATGGGGCGGCGACCAGATCGGTCACCACCCCTTTTCAGTGTGGTGACAAAGAAGGCGACGCGGTAATTTTATTACGACTTATCGGTTGACTACGCAACTTTACGTCCGTATCGACGCCGCTCCAACATGCGAGTGACAGCCGTGGCGAGTACCGACGAAACCAATGGTGCAGGCGTGATCGTCCGCGCGCTGACCGACCTCGGGGTCGAGATCGTCTTCGGCTACCCCGGCGGCGCGGTCCTGCCGCTGTACGATGCGCTGTTCGCCCAAACCAAGATCAAGCATATCCTTGTCCGCCACGAACAGGCCGCCGTCCACGCGGCCGAGGGCTATGCCCGCTCGACCGGCAAGCCCGGTGTCGTTCTCGTCACCAGCGGCCCCGGCGCGACCAACGCCATCACCGGCATCACCGATGCGCTGATGGATTCGATCCCCATCGTCGTCCTGACCGGTCAGGTTCCGACGCATCTGATCGGCACCGACGCGTTCCAGGAGTGCGATACCGTCGGCATCACGCGTCATTGTTCGAAGCACAATTACCTCGTCAAGGACGTCGCCAAGCTCGGCGACATCATCCACGAGGCGTTCTACGTCGCCACCTCCGGCCGCCCCGGCCCTGTCGTCGTCGACCTGCCCAAGGACA
>JBBRQR010000348.1:0-2508 GCA_038226115.1 Sphingomonadales bacterium
GAGGAGCGGCTGCACGCACTGGCGTCGGCGCGGCTCGACCTCAACCAGTTGGGGGCGTTGGCATCGACGGTCGCGTCGTATCTGGCGGTTGCCCCGGCGACGGGTCCGCTGGCGCGGGTGCGGCTGGGGCTCATCGGGTCGGGCACGCTGGGGCTGATCGAACCCGCGATTGTGGGCTCGGCGCTGCGCCATCGGGTTCTGACGACCGTCGTCGGCGGCGATTACGGCAGCGCGGTCCGCGACGCGATCGATCCGGCGAGCGCGCTTCGCACGGCGGGGATCGACCTTGCGATGGTCGCACTCGATCATCGCACGCTGGGCCTCGACCGCCCGCAGCTCGCTCCCGGCGCAGCGGCAGCGGCCGTCGCGGCGGCGAGCCAGACGATGTCGGCGATGATCGACGGCCTCGGCGCTTCGGCGGCGGGCGGCGTCCTTGTTGCTACCCTCGTGCCCCCGGTCGAGCCTTTGTTCGGCAGCCTCGACGCGGTCGAACCAGGCTCGGTCGCGGCGCAGGTTGCGGCGTTCAACGCGCAGCTGGTCGAATGGGCGGGAGCCAAGCGCATCGTCCTCGTCGATATCGCCCGCGTCGCCAGCTGGGTCGGCACCGCGCGGTGGCACGACGCCGGGCAGTGGCATTCGGCCAAACTGCCGTTCGACCCCGATCTTGTCCCGCTGTACGCCGATGTCGTCGCGCGGACGATCGCTGCGGTTCGCGGCACGACGCGGAAATGCCTCGTTCTCGACCTCGACAATACCTTATGGGGCGGCGTGATCGGCGACGACGGCGTCGACGGCATTGCTCTCGGCCAGGGATCGGCGCGCGGCGAGGCATTTCTCGCCGTCCAGCAAGCAGCATTGGCATTGCGCGACCGCGGCATCATCCTCGCGGTCTGCTCGAAAAACGACGACGATGTCGCGCGGACTCCTTTCCGCGACCACCCCGACATGCCGCTCAAGGAAAGCGACATCGCCGCGTTCGTCGCCAACTGGGGTGACAAGGCGACCAATCTCCGCGCCATCGCCGCCGCGCTCAACATCGGCGTCGATGCGCTGGTGTTCCTCGACGACAACCCGGTCGAGCGCGCGCAGGTCCGTCGCGAGCTGCCGATGGTCGCCGTCCCCGAGCTCCCCGCCGACCCGGCGCTCTACCCGCGCACCCTGCTCGCCGCCGGTTATTTCGAGGCGGTCACCTTCGCGCAGGAAGACCGCCAGCGCGCCGACCAGTACCGCGCCAACGCCGAGCGCGCCGCCTTCGCCGGGACGAGCGACATGGCGGGCTATCTCGCCAGCCTCGACATGGCCGCCGACTTCCGCCCGTTCGACGTGGTCAATCGCGCGCGCATCGCCCAGCTGATCAACAAGTCGAACCAGTTCAACCTGACGACGCGCCGCTACACCGAGGCGCAAGTTGGCGCGCTCGAGGCCGATACGACGAAGGTGACGATGCAGGTCCGACTGGTCGATCGTTTCGGCGATAACGGCATGATCTCAGTGGTCATCATCGACCGGGGGAGCTGGGAAATCGACACGTGGTTGATGAGCTGCCGCGTCCTTGGTCGCCGCATGGAAGAGGCGGTCCTCGACCAGATCGCCGGTGCCGCCCGGCGCGCGGGGGCAACGACGCTGACCGGGCGCTACATTCCGTCGGTCAAGAACAAGATGGTCGCCGATCATTATGCGAAGCTTGGGTTCGTGCGTGGCGGCGGCGGAGGTGACGGCAGCGACGGCAGCGAGACGGTATGGCACCTCGACCTGTCGGCCTATGTCGCGCCCGATCTGCCGATGCACATCACGTCGCTGGTCGCCTGATGATCGCCGACGGCGCACGACGCCGGTGAAGAGCGTGAACTGGATTGGCAGTCTGGCCGCAATCGGCGGCGTCGCGCTTGCAGCAGCGGTCGGCGCAGCGGCGTTGCCTGACAACCCCTACCAGCGGTGGCAGTTGATCGAGAACACGCTCTACGCCAATGCAACGTGGAGCTATGAGCGGATGCACTTCGATCCCGCGCCGATCGATGTCGCGATCATCGGCTCATCGCGCGCGCAGCTCGGCCTGAGCGCACCGGCGGTGGCCGCGCGGCTGGCGGCGCTGGGGACCCCGTTGCAGGTTGCCAATCTCGCCGTGGTCGAGGACGGGCGAAACATCGAATGGGCGATCGCCGACGAACTGTTCCGCACCAAGCACCCGCAGGTGATCGTGCTCGCGGTCGGCGAGACAGTTCACCTATGGGGACATCCAGGGTTCAAATATGTCGCCCCGGCGGCGGCAATCGCGGCGCCGCGGGCGTTGGCGTTGCATAATGCGAAGGAAGATCTGCCGTATCTGCCGTACCGCCAGCTGATGCTGGCCGCCGCGGCGTTGGCACCGGATTGGCTCGGCTTGCGCGACCGGTTCGACCCCGCGCGTTTTGCCGCCAAACCCGACGATTATACCGTCACGCGCGTCCTCGCCGATGGCAAGCGCATCGATATGGACCGTGAAGTCCCCGCCCCCGATCTCCGCGCCGA
>JBBRQR010000349.1:0-2503 GCA_038226115.1 Sphingomonadales bacterium
CCGAACCGTCTCGTAGCTGACCTCGATACCGCGCGCAGCCAACAGTTCCTCGACCATCCGCAGGCTCAATGGAAACCGGAAATACAGCCACACCGCGTAGCAGATGATTTCCGGAGGATAGCGGTAGCCCGCGTAAATCGGATCTCGGGGTGTGGTCATACATCCGCAATAGCCCTCCGATCCGGCACCGCAAAGCCACAGGGCTTAACCTGACGGTGCCGAAGGAGCACCTATACGCATAAGTTACAAACATGTGATGGAAAAAGTCGCGCGATGCGGCGATAGATGCACCAGTGCAACTTGCGCCACAGTTGCGCAGCGAAACGGTGACCGGTTTGGGGGCGTGCATGGCGGGGAAACTGGGAGCGCGCGGAAACTCGACGGGCCCGGCTGCGCTGTCCTCCGCCGAACGGTTGGTGGAGCAAGCGCGCGGACTCGCCGCCGCCGGTCAGAGCGATGCAGCGCTGGCAGTGCTCGAAACGGCAGCGATCCTCGATCCCCGTCTGCCCGCTGTTCCGGCGGCGCGGGCAACGATCTATCGCGGCATCGGCAACCGGCGGGCGGCAGCCGAAAGCTACCGCGCCGCCGCCGCACTCGCGCCCGGCAGCGAGAACGGACGGCTTTCGGCGGCACGGGCCTTCATCGAGGAGGATGATCTGGCGGCGGCCGAACGGTCGTTGCGTCAGACGCTGACGCGGTTTCCACGCAACCCGCACGCGCTCGCGCTCCTCGGCATCCTGTTCGCCGACTTGGGACGCTTCGATGAATCGCGGACATGGCTCGAGCGCGCGGTGACGCATGGCGGCAGTTTCGCGGCGCTCTGGTACGATCTGGTACGGGCGCGGCGGCTGACGGAGGCCGATCGTCCGATGCTTGCCCGCATGGCCAAGGTGCTTGCCGACCCGGCGCTGGGGTCGCGTCCGCGCGTTGCGGTGCATCTGGCGCGCGGCAAGCTTCTTGACGACCTTGACGACCCAGATGCGGCGCTGGCCGAATGGCTGGAGGCCGCGCGGATCGGCGAGGCGGCACTGCCGTATGCCCGCGATGTCGTCGACCGGCAGACCGACGCGACAATTGCGGCATTTCCGGCTGGCACGCCGCGCGCCCCGCCCGCCAGTCAGAGCGACCTGCCGATCTTGATCGTCGGCCTGCCGCGATCGGGCACGACGTTGACCGAACAGGTCCTGTCCGGCCACCCCGAGATCGTCGGCGGTGGCGAACGTTCGGACTGGCCGCGGCTGTGCGAGCGTCGCCCGGTGCGGCCCGATCCCTTGGCGCTGGCGGCGTTGGGTGCTCAGCTCAATGCCGAATGGCTGGCGGCGCTTGGCGAACTGGCAGGGCCAGGCATTCGGCGCGTTACCGACAAGCTGCCGCAGAATTACCTGTGGCTCGGCCTGATCGATCAGCTTTATCCCAATGCCCGCATCATCCATTGCCGCCGGACGGCGATCGATACGGCGCTTTCGATCATGGCGACCTTCTTCGGGCGGCAGGCGACGTTTCCGGCCATGCCCGCTGATATTCTCCACTATGTCGCGGCATACGAGCGGCTGATGGCGCATTGGCGGCGGGTGCTGCGGCCCGACCGTTTCCTGGAGATCGACTATGAAGCGCTGACGGCGGACCCTGAGCCGGTGGTGCGCCGGATGCTCGACTTCGCCGGGGTCGACTGGGACCCGGCGTGTATCGCGCCGCAGGACAACCGGCGCATCGTCCGCACCGCGAGCAAATGGCAGGCGCGGCAACCGGTCAATACCGCGTCGGTGGCGCGTTGGCGGCGCTACGAACCTTGGCTTGGCGACTTGGCGGCACTTGTGCCACGCCCATGAAAAAGGGCTCGCGCCGACGGCGCGAGCCCCAATTCATTTCGCCGTGATCAGGCGATGGCAGCCGAACGGCGGCGCATTGCGGCACCGACGAGGCCGAAACCGGCGATCATCATCGCCCAGGTCGCGGCTTCCGGGACGCCGGGAGCGACGCTGACATTGTCGAGGACTGCGCCGCTGTTGAAGCCGTTGTCGACGTTGTTACGGGCACCGAACGACAGCGTATAGGTGCCGGCGCTGGTTGCCGTGTAGCTGAACGCCTGCCAGCCGCTGTTGCCGAAACTGCCGACCGTACCGACGCTGTAGGACAGCAGGTTGTTGCCATTGACGGCGACAAAGCCGTCATCGTCGAACGGCAGATAGTCATTGGCCTGGAAACCGAAATTACCGCTGATGGTGCCGCCCGTGTACAGGTAGAACGACTGCGACAGCGTGGCATAGGCGCCTAGACCGTTACCCCCGGTCGCAACGCCCAGGAAGCTGCCTTCAGTCGGCGTGAACACACCATAGCCGCCGGCGGCAAAAGTGTTGCTGGTGCCGGTCCAGCCGCTGGTGTCACCGGTTTCGAAGCCGTTGTTGACGGCGAGTGCCGGCGACGCGATCAGCGCGGCGGCGGTCAGTGCGAGAAGTGCCTTCATCGATTTTGCCCTTAGGTTGTTGTAGACCCACCCCTCGAC
>JBBRQR010000350.1:0-2466 GCA_038226115.1 Sphingomonadales bacterium
AATGCAACCATATCGAAATAATTAGGCGTGAGCCCGGCGCGGGAATACACTCGAGTGTGTTTGGAGTACCCCTGCGATGCGTATCGCCCTCATCGTTCTTGTCTTCGCCTCGGCTCCCGTGCGGTCGCAGGTGGTGGCGCCCCCGCCTGCGGTCGAACACCGGCTGACCCCCGATGAGATCGCTGCCGCGCAGGCCGACGGGGCGACGCGCAACCGTGCCGCCGAACTGCTGGCGATGACGCGCGGCGAGCCGAGCCTCGCGCTGCCGGGCGAGAAAGCGAAGAAATGGCACGGCACCGCCGAGGTCGCCAT
Source organism: Sphingomonadales bacterium (assembly GCA_038226115.1). GTDB lineage: Bacteria > Pseudomonadota > Alphaproteobacteria > Sphingomonadales > Sphingomonadaceae > Polymorphobacter_B. Next base: position 313 of record JBBRQR010000350.1, read on the forward strand.
CGGCAGCAACGGCTACCGCGAGGTCGCCGCCGAGGTGTCGACCCAGCTTGGCGAATCCGGCACGGTGACGGTCGCCGGACAATATGGCCGCTATAACGCGCCATCCCGCCAGCGCGTGCCCAACCGCTAACCACACACGCCTGCTAGCCGCAACGCCGCCCTCCCGCTACACAGGCGGGATGGCGAAACAGCACCTCTATCTCGTCGACGGCTCGGGCTATATTTTCCGCGCGTACCACCGTCTGCCGCCATTGAACGACCCGTCGGGGACGATGGTCAACGCGGTCTATGGCGTGACGACGATGCTGTGGAAGCTGATCGAGGAATTGAACCGCGCCGACGCACCGACGCACCTCGCGGTGATCTTCGACGCGGGCAGCCACACCTTCCGCAACGACATGTATGCCGGATATAAGGCGCACCGCCCGCCGCCGCCCGAGGATCTGGTGCCGCAATTCCCGCTGATCCGCGACGCCGTCCGCGCCTTTTCGGTACCGTGCATCGAGCAGGACGGGGTCGAGGCCGACGACATCATCGCGTCTTATACGGAGGCCGCGATCCTTGCGGGCATGAATGTGTCGATCGTGTCGTCGGACAAGGATCTGATGCAGCTGATCCGTCCGGGGGTCGACCTGTACGACACGATGAAGAATATCCGGGTGGGCCGCGACGAGGTGATCGAGAAGTTCGGCGTGCCCCCCGATCAGCTCGGCGAAGTCCTCGCGCTGATGGGCGACGCGGTCGATGCGATCCCCGGCGTGCGCGGCGTCGGGCCGAAGGGCGCGGCCGAGCTCATCCAGCAGTTCGGGACGGTCGAGGCGATACTGGCGCGGCTCGATGAGGTCAAGAAACCCAAGCTGCGCGAAAACCTTGCTGCGAGCGCCGATATGGCGCGGCTGTCGCGCGAACTGGTGCGGTTGAAGGACGACCTGCCGCTCGCCGTCCCGCTCGACGAGCTGACGTTGCGTGAGCCGCCGCAGGCCCCGCTCGCGGCGTTCCTCGCCAAGCACGGCTTCCGCTCGCTGCTGGCGAAACTGGGGCGCGAGGTCGAAGCGGCGCACGCCCCCGCCGCGCCCGAAGACGCCCCGCCGGTCGCGTTCGATCACAAGGCGTATGAATGTGTGACGACCCGCGAACGCCTCGACTGGTGGCTCGCCGAAGCGACGCGTCGCGGGGTCGTCGCGGTCGATTCGGAAACGACCGACCTCGATCCGGTCAAGGCCGAGCTGGTCGGCTTGAGCCTCGCGCTCGAACCCGGCCTCGCCTGCTATGTCCCGCTCGCGCACAAGGTCGGTGAGGGATTGCTGGCCGAGCCGGTCGCGCAGCTCGATGTCGCGACGGTGATCGCCCGGATGAACCCGCTGTTCGCTGACCCGGCGGTGCTCAAGATCGGGCAGAATTTCAAGTACGACGTGATCGTCTTCCGCCGCCACGGGGTGGGCCCGATCGCCCCCTACGACGATACGATGCTGATGAGCTACGCCCTCGACGCTGGGCGCTGGAACCATGGCATGGACGAGCTTTCGACGCGCCACCTCGGCCACACCCCGATCGCGTTCAAGGAACTGACCGGCACGGCAAAGTCGCGGATCAGTTTCGACTTCGTCCCCCTCGACCGCGCGACCGAATATGCCGCCGAGGATGCCGACGTGACGCTACGGCTCCACGGCAAATTCAGCCAGCGGCTGTGGCGCGAGCAGGCGACGACGATCTACCGCACCGTCGACGCGCCGCTCGTACCCGTCGTCGCCGACATGGAAATGGCGGGGATCAAGGTCGACCGCGCCGCGCTCGCCGGGTTGTCGGCGGCGTATGAGATCGAGATCGCCGCGCTCGAAACGGCGATCCACGATATGGCGGGGCACAAGTTCACCATCGGCAGCCCCAAGCAGCTCGGCGCGGTCCTGTTCGAACAAATGGGCCACGCCTCGGGCAAGAAAAGCGGCAAGACCGGCGCATTCGCGACCGACGTTACCGAACTCGAACGGCTCGCGGCGAGCGGGGTCGACATCGCCGCCCTCGGCATAGACCGCCTTTAGTTCGGGGACGTCGGCGATATGCGCCACCAGCCGCAGCTCGATCTGGTTATAGTCGGCCGCCATGATGACGTGGCCGGGTTCGGCGACGAAGGCGTGGCGGATGCGACGCCCCATC
>JBBRQR010000351.1:0-2444 GCA_038226115.1 Sphingomonadales bacterium
CGAAGGCCAGCCCCGTCAAAATCATCCCGAAGCCCAACCGCCGACGCCATCGCAATCCTCCCAAAGGTTGCGATGTTGAATCAGATTACCACCAGCTTGGGAATCCCCCGCAGAGTCAGAAACCAAGGGATTTGGTATAAGCGTTCACTATTGAATTATCAGGAACAGATCCCATGCCAGAGATGTTGTCCACGAGCTTGTGAAGACGGTGCCCGCAGACTAGATCTAAATTGTTGCAAATGCCCGCGTCTGCTAGGTGAATATAGCTCGTCCCATCGCGGTTTCAATCGCGGTCACCGTGCAGACCTACTGTGGTTCACAACCACCGACACTACGGCCCTGCCGCAGCCCGCCGACCAGGATCCGGAGATTCAAGTCGGCGGGCGTTCGCGACAGACTTAGGCCTTGTCGGTGTCTTTGGCGCGGTTGAGCGCTGCGCCGAGGATGTCGCCGAGGCTAGCCCCCGAATCGCTCGACCCGTACTGGGCCACGGCGGCCTTCTCCTCAGTAATCTGCATCGCCTTGATGCTCAGCATCGGCTTCTTGCCGCGCTCGAAGCCGATCACCATCGCGTCGACTTTCTGGCCGACCTGAAAGCGCTCCGGGCGTTGCTCGTCGCGGTCGCGGCTGAGGTCGCCACGCTTGATGAACGCCAGCGGACCGTCCTCGCCGACCTGTACCTCGATGCCGCCATCGCGATTGTCGACGACGGTACAGGTGACGATTTGGTTCTTGCGCAGGTCGCTGCCGCCGTCGGCATGGGCGACGGGCTGGGTAACGCGGCTCTCGTCGAGTTCCTTGATCGAGAGCGAAATCCGCTCCTTCTCGACATCGACCTCGAGCACCTTGGCGCGAATCCGCTCACCCTTATGGTGCGCGGCGAGCGCCTGCTCGCCGGTCAGGCCCCAAGCGATGTCGGACATGTGGACCATGCCGTCGACGTCGCCTTCGAGGCCGACAAACAGACCGAATTCGGTCGCGTTCTTGACTTCGCCTTCCACGGTCGAACCGGCCGGATACTGTTCGGCAAAAACCTCCCACGGATTGCGCTGCGCCTGCTTGAGGCCGAGCGAAATCCGGCGCTTTTCCTCGTCGACTTCGAGAACGAGAACCTCGACCTCTTGGCTCGTCGACACGATCTTGCCGGGGTGGACGTTCTTCTTGACCCAGCTCATCTCGCTGACGTGGACAAGGCCTTCGATGCCTGCTTCCAGCTCGACGAAAGCGCCGTATTCGGTGATGTTGGTCACGCGACCGGTGTGACGGCTGTCGACCGGGTAATTAGCGGCAGCGGTGATCCACGGATCGGCCTCAAGCTGCTTCATGCCAAGGCTGATGCGCTGGGTTTCGCGATTGATGCGGACGATCTGTACGCGGAGCGTGTCGCCGATATTGAGGACCTCGCTCGGGTGGCCGACGCGCTTGTAGCTCATGTCGGTAACATGGAGAAGGCCGTCGATGCCGCCGAGATCGACGAAGGCACCATAATCGGTGATGTTCTTGACGACGCCGTCGACAATCTGGCCTTCGGCGAGCGACTGAATCAGGCCGGTGCGGGCTTCGGCGCGGCTTTCCTCCAGGATCGACCGGCGCGAGACGACGATGTTGCCGCGCTTCCGGTCCATCTTCAAAATGACAAACGGCTGCGGCAGGTTCATCAGCGGTGTGACGTCGCGAACCGGGCGAATGTCGACCTGGCTACCGGGCAGGAAGGCGACGGCCCCCGACAGGTCGACGGTGAAGCCGCCCTTGACGCGCCCGAAGATCACCCCTTCGACGCGCTCGCCAGCAGCGTACTGCGTCTCGAGCGTATCCCATGCGGCCTCGCGACGAGCGCGGTCGCGCGAAAGCATCGCTTCGCCCATCGCGTTCTCGACGCGGTCGACATAAACCTCGACTTCGTCCCCGACGCTAATTTCGGCTTTCATTCCCGGAGCGGCAAACTCGCGAAGGGGCACGCGACCTTCCGACTTCAGCCCGACGTCGATCACGGCGAGGTCGTTCTCGATTGCGGTGACGCGGCCCTTGACCACCCGCCCTTCGAATGATTGATTCTTGCCGAGAGAGCCTTCGAGCATCGCCGCGAAATCGTCGCGGGTCGGTTGGGCAGCGGAAGCCATATAATTCAGTACCTTGTTTCGTCCGGACGACACCGCGCCGCCGGTTCCTCGCCGACCGGGAGCACTATCGCCCACGGCCTTGAACAGGCGTTCGAACGAACGAAGCTTGCTGCCGCGCCCGACCTGAATGTCTGTTAACTGCCTCGCAGCCGCGCTTCGACGAGCGCAATCGCGTTGGCAACTGCCTCATCTATAGTCAATTCCGAGGTGTCGAGCAAGTCGGCGTCAGCGGCGCGGATCAGCGGGGCGGCGGCGCGACCCGAATCGCGGGCATCGCGCGCGCGGATGTCGGCAAGGACGACATCGAACGGAAGCGCCCGTCCC
>JBBRQR010000352.1:0-2393 GCA_038226115.1 Sphingomonadales bacterium
ACATCGGGTGGCGCTCTCCAAGATCAGCTTCAAAGGCACGCTCGACACGACGCGCCACTTCGCCGACGCCATCTACGCGGCGGCCGCGACCCCACGCTTGCAGCAAGCGCTCATCGACCAAATGCTCGCCATTATCGCCGGGGACCCGGTGCCGTTTCGGCCCGAGCGCTCCGAACCGCGGGCGGTCAAACGTCGACCAAAGGCTTTCAGCCTCCTCACCAAGCCGCGCCACAAAATGGGCAACGTTTCCCGCCGCAAGCGCCCAAAGCCCACCACCGCGAGAAAATCATCCTAAACCGCCCTTATCTTAGTGCCATTCATCTCAGGCACCACGAGATAAAGGCGCCCCGGAACTTATCTCGCCTTCGAGGCCGCCTCGAAATCGCGTTAGGCGTGACGAACGGGCCGGTATCGCTGCTCGAAGCTGGTTCGCTCCCGCTCAGGGCACCAGGACCGCGGTGCGCGGCGAAGGCTCGCCGCGCGGCGTCTCCCCGCGCATCACGGTCTCGCCCTCTTTGGCGACTTCAAACTTCTCCCGGGCATAGAGGCCGAGGTACTCCGGATCGTTGCGGAGGAGATCGACCTGCTTCGACTGTCGGGCAACATCAGCCCGCCGGGCCGTCGCCTGCTCGCGCAGGGCCGCAAGCTGGCGCGCGACGAGATCGCGTTCCGCCATGGCGGGAAACACCCACGTGCCACCGAGAACGAACACCAGCAGCAGAGTCACCCCCGCGATCAGGCGGTTGATCCCAGCACGGATCCGCAAACGCCGTTCTTCGCGGAGCAGATGCTCCTCGTGGTCATCCGTGAGACTGGACTGGGTGCTGGTTCGGGCCATTGCAGGGACCGGCGGCCGCGCTGGCTTCAGCGCATTTTCCCGCCGTATTTCGCTTCTTTGCCCAATTCGTCCTCAATGCGCAAGAGCTGATTGTATTTCGCGACGCGATCCGAACGGCAGAGCGAACCGGTTTTGATCTGACCGGCATTCGTCGCCACCGCGAGGTCGGCGATGGTCGCGTCCTCGGTTTCGCCCGAGCGGTGACTGATCACCGCGGTGTAGCTGTGGTCGTTCGCCAGCTCGATCGCATCCAGGGTTTCGGTCAGGGTGCCGATCTGATTCACCTTGACCAGGATCGAGTTGGCGACCCCCAGGTCGATGCCCTTTTGGAGGAATTCCACGTTGGTGACAAAGAGATCATCGCCGACAAGCTGGACGCGGTCCCCGATTGCCTCCGTGAGGAGCTTCCAGCCGTCCCAATCCTCTTCCGCACAGCCGTCCTCGATCGAGAGGATCGGATAGTCGGTGGTCAGCTTCTTATAGTAATCCACCATCTCCGCGGAGGATTTGGTCGAGCCATCGGACTTCTTGAACGTGTAGATCTTCTTTCCGCCGTCGTAGAACTCCGACGAGGCGACATCCAGCGCGAGGAAGACTTGCTTCCCGAGCGAATAGCCCGCGCCGCTGACCGCCGAGCAGATGGAATCCAGCGCATCCTGGACGCTGTCGAATTTCGGGGCGAAACCGCCCTCATCGACTACCGCGGTCGTGAGGCCGCGCTTCTTCAACACCCCCTTCAAGGCGTGGAAGATCTCCGCCCCGCAGCGGAGCGCCTCCGCGAAGGTGGGCAGGCCCTTCGGCATGATCATGAACTCCTGAAAATCGATCGGCGCGTCGGAATGCGCGCCCCCGTTGATGATGTTCATCATCGGGACGGGCAGCACCTTCGCGTTCGTCCCGCCGAGATAGCGGTAGAGCGGCTGATTCAGGCTCGACGCCGCGGCCTTCGCGGTCGCGAGGGAGACGGCGAGCATCGCGTTGGCCCCGAGCTTCGATTTCGTCTTTGTGCCGTCGAGCTCCAGCATGAGGTGATCGATCTCGGTCTGATGCGTGGCCTTCCGTCCAATCAGCGCGGGCGCGATCGTCTCGTGCACATTGCGCACGGCCTGCTGCACGCCCTTGCCGAGGTAGCGATGTTTGTCGCCATCGCGCAGCTCGAGCGCCTCATGGGAGCCGGTGCTGGCGCCGGATGGCACGGCGGCGAGGCCGCAATGTCCCGACGAGGTCCGAACCTCGGCTTCGACGGTGGGATTGCCGCGCGAATCGAGAATCTCGCGCGCGTGAACAGAGACGATGCTGGAGGCCATGGGTGGGAATGCGTTGAGGAAGAGAGGCGGGAGTTCGGGACTCTGAACGGTCGACCGGAGCTTGGGAATCCCGAAATGCGGGGACAACCGATTTCGGCGATTCCGCTTCGCTCCGGAGACGTTCGCGGTCGTCAGGGCAGCTCGTATGCTTCCACGAGGCCGACCCCGCTCGTCGCGCCCACGCCGCTGACGATCGCGGTGTAGTTGCCGGGCGGGAGCGTCGCGACGATCGCGCTCTCTGCATCCTG
>JBBRQR010000353.1:0-2370 GCA_038226115.1 Sphingomonadales bacterium
CGAGGTGCAGCGGATGCTCGTCAACGCTGCGGGCGAACCCCTGCCGCAGGCTCTCGTCGACAAGATCAAGCGCGCCGAGACGTTCAACGCCGCGTTCGGCGTCGTCGAGGCGCAGGCGAGCGCGATCCTCGACCTCGAACTTCACCTCGCGGGCGCGACGCCGATCGATCCCAAAGCGTTCGAAAAGAAGGCGCTCGCCGACCTCGGCATGCCTGCCGAGATCGTCATGCAACAACGTATCCCGCAGTTCGACCATGTCTTCGCCGGTGAGGGCTATTCCGCCGGCTATTACGGCTATCTTTGGGCTGCAGTCCTCGACAATGACGCCTTCGAGGCGTTCATCGAGGCGGGCGGGCCTTATGACCCGGTCGTGGCCAAGCGCTTCCACGACACGATCACCTCGGTCGGCAACACCGTCGACCCGGCCGTCGCCTTCCGCAACTTCCGTGGCCGCGATCCGAAGGTCGACGCCTATATGCGGTCGAAGGGCTTCCCGGTGCCGGTGGCGGGAACCCAATAAGGTCGGCACGCGGGACGCTGCACCCCGCCACAAGCCATGATCGCTTCCGTCATCTCGGTTCGTGCCGGGATGACGGCGCGAAGTGGCTGAACCGCCGACATTCGAATTTGCTTTGCGAAAGCCATAGATGAACCTGTCTGCCACCGCCGCTGCCCTTGCTGTCCTCGCCTCTGCGGCCGCCGCCCAGTCACCTCAGCCGCAGCCGGTGCCCATGCCGCCCGCTATGATCGCGCCGGTCGATCGCCCCTATCCCGGCACCATCCAACTGCGCGTCGATGCGACCGATCTCGACCGCCGCATCCTCACGGTCCACGAGACGATTCCAGTCGCCGGCCCTGGTCCGCTGACCCTGCTCTATCCGCAATGGCTCCCGGGCAAGCACGCGCCGCGTGGAGCGATCGACAAGCTCGCCGGGCTGGTCATCCACGCCGGGGGGCGGTTTATCGAATGGACACGCGATCCAGTTGACGTCTTCGCCTTCCACCTCGAGGTACCAAAGGAGGTGACCGCGATCGACCTCGACTTCGACTTCGTGTCGCCCACATCATCGGCTCAGGGCCGAGTCGTGATGACGCCAGCGATGCTCAACCTCGAATTCGACGCGACGACACTGTATCCTGCGGGATACTTCACCCGCGACATTCCAGTGCAGGCGACGGTCAAATTTCCCGACCGCTGGCAGGCGGCTACCGCGCTGCGTCCCCTCTCCGGCGCGCCGATGGGCGAAGTGCGGTACGGCACGGTACCGTTCGAAATGCTGGTCGATTCGCCTATCTTCGCCGGGCTCTATGTGCGCCGCATCCCTCTCGACACGACCGCGCGCCCGGTCACACTTAACATAGTGGCCGACCGCGCCGACCTGTTGGCGGCGACCGACGACCAGATCGCCAAACACGCCAAGCTTATCCGCGAGGCGACGACGCTGTTCGCATCGAAGCACTTCGATCATTATGACCTGCTCCTCGCGCTCAGCGACAAGCAGAGCCGCATCGGCCTCGAACATCACCGGTCGAGCGAGAATGGATCGGTCCCGGCCTATTTCACCGACTGGGATCGTAACGCCAACGCCCACGGCCTCCTCGCCCACGAATTCACCCATAGCTGGAACGGCAAGTTTCGCCGCGGTGCCGATTCGTGGACGCCGAACTTCAACGTGCCCATGCGAAACTCGCTGCTGTGGGTGTACGAGGGGCAGACGCAATATTGGGGAACGGTTCTTGCCGCGCGCGCCGGGTTGTGGTCGCGCGAACAGACTCTCGACCTACTCGCCGCCGGTGCTGCGACCTATGACGCGGTTACCGGGCGGGTGTGGAAGCCTTTGATCGACACGACCAATGATCCGATCACCGCCGCGCGCGCCGCCGAACCATGGCGCGACTGGCAGCGGAGCGAGGACTATTACGGCGAAGGGCTGCTGATCTGGCTCGACGTCGACACGCTGATCCGCGAACGCTCGGGTGGCAAGCGTTCGCTTGACGATTTCGCGGCGCGCTTCTTTGGCGTCGACGACGGCAGCTGGACCGAACTCGCCTACACTTTCGACGATGTCGTCGCGGCGTTGAACGCGGTCGAGCCGTTCGCTTGGGCGAAATTCCTCAACGACCGGCTAACCAGCCACGGCCCCGGAGCCCCGCTCGACGGTTTCGCGCGCGGTGGCTACCGGCTCGTCTACACCGATACGGTTGCCGACATGGCAAGGCTGGCCGACGCGGCTGCGAAACGCACCGATCTCAACTACTCGATCGGTTTGACAGTCGGCGACGACGGGGTTGTCACCCAAGTGCTATGGGCGAGTCCGTCGTTTACTGCCGGAATCACCGTCGGGTCGGCGATCGTTGCCGTCGACGACG
>JBBRQR010000354.1:0-2285 GCA_038226115.1 Sphingomonadales bacterium
GCGCGCGCGGCGATGGCGGCGACGCGGGTTTCGTGCGCGGGGAAGCGGTAGCCGTGCAGCAACACGATCGCCACTGCGCGAAAACCGGCGGCGAAGGCAGCGGCAAGATCGGCGGCAGCGGTGGCCTCGTCGAGCGCAGTCAGCACGTCGCCGTCGGCCGTCAGGCGTTCGCCGATCGCAATCGTCCGGGCATACAGCGGTTCGGGCAGGATAATCGCGCGGTCGAACAAGCGCGGGCGTGCCTGATGGCCGATCCGCAGCGCATCGGTGAAGCCGCGCGTGATCGCCAGCACGACGGGTTCACCGCCGCGCTCGAGCAGGGCGTTGGTCGCCACCGTCGTCCCCATCCGCACGCTGGCGATGGGGTCGCCGCGCGCGATCCGGCGGATACCCTCGGCAGCGGCGTCGGCATAGGCGGGGGCGGCCGACAGCAGCTTGGTCGTGACGACCGCCCCGTCGGGCGCGACCGCGACGATGTCGGTGAACGTCCCGCCGCGATCGACGGCAAAGCGCCAGCCGGTCATGCCCGCTTTTTTCGAGACAGTAAGGAGGTGGGCTGCGCCGTCTTCCACGCGCGTCGGTTTAACGGCATGGAGCGGCATGTCCATCGACCAGCCCCGCCCGACACTGACGGCAGCCATCGAACGCTTCCCCGTGCGCGGCGAATTCGTCATCGCCCGCGGCGCGAAAACCCATGTCGATGTCGTTGTGGCAACCGTGACCGACGGCATTGTCACCGGGCGCGGCGAGGGGACGGCGATCTATTATCGCGGTGAGACGGCGGCGTCGGTGCTCGCCGCCGTCGAGGGCGTCGCGGCGGCGGTCGCCGATGGTGCGACGCGCGCCGATCTGCTCGCCCTGCTGCCCCCCGGCGCGGCGCGCAATGCCGTCGACGCCGCGCTGTGGGACGCGGCGGCAAAGCGCAGCGGCGTGTCGGTGTGGCGGACGCTCGGCCTGCCCGAACCAAAGCCGCTGCTCACCGCATACACCATCAGCCTCGGCGAGCCGGGCGCGATGGCGGCGGCGGCGCGGGTCGTTGCCGGGCGCGAACTGCTCAAGGTCAAGCTGTCGGGGGAGGGCGTTGTCGAGCGCGTCGCCGCTGTCCGCGCCGCTGCGCCGGACGCCCGGCTGATCGTCGACGCCAACGAGGCATGGGGCGGTCTCGACATCGAACGGATCGCCGCTGCGCTCGCCGACCTCGATGTCGAGCTGATCGAACAGCCGGTCGCGGCGGGGCACGACCATTTGCTCGACGGCATCCGCAGCCGCGTGCCGCTGTGCGCCGACGAAAGCGTTCACGACCGCGCGAGTCTCGACAACATCGTCGGGCGCTACCGCTTCATCAACATCAAGCTCGACAAGGCAGGGGGCCTGACCGAGGCACACGCACTCGCCCATGCCGCCCGCGCGCGCGGCATCGGGGTGATGACCGGGTGCATGCTGGGCACGTCGCTCGCCATCGCCCCGGCGTTTTTCGTCGCGATGCAGGGGATGTATGCCGACCTCGACGGGCCGTTGTTGATCGTTGACCGACCCGGCGGCTTGCGCTTCGCCGGGTCCGACGTCGCGCCACCCGACCGCGAGCTGTGGGGCTGATCGCGCGCGCCGTTCGTTAGGCGGCGAGACGCAACCGGAGTTATTGCATGCTAATCGCCCATGGAACCATCGTCGCCGTCGCCGATGGGGAAAAATTCACGCTGTACCGTAACGGCGGGTCCGACGCGGCCCCGCACCTGACCGCGATCGGCACGCCGGGTGTCGGCGACGATGCGGTCGCCTCGGGCGGGCGGCACCACAGCAGCGCCGCCAACCCCGATGACGCGGGCCTCGTCGCCGATGGCCACGCCGGCGCGGTCGCGAGCATCCTCAACAAGATGGCGCTGGAAAACGATTTCGCCGCGCTCGTCGTCGTTGCGCCGCCGCGGACGCTCGGCGAATTGCGCCACCATTGGCACAAGGCACTGACCGCCAAGCTGGCCGCCGAGATCGCCAAGGAAATGACCGGCGCATCGATTGCCGACATCGCCGCGCTCATCGCCAAGCACGAATAGGGGCGTCGGGAGCGACCGGCTGCCTGCATGGCGCCGGTCGCCCCCGCAATGGCCACGATGTGCGGTGAAAGCGGCGCGGACGCGCTTGCACAAGCGCGCCGTCTGGCGTAGTCAGCCGCTCCGCCCGGCCCAACGGGTGGCGCATGTGGTACGGGGCCTTAGCTCAGCTGGGAGAGCGCTACGATGGCATTGTAGAGGTCAGCGGTTCGATCCCGCTAGGCTCCACCACCACGA
>JBBRQR010000355.1:0-2272 GCA_038226115.1 Sphingomonadales bacterium
GCTCGGCGCCTGGGGGCTGGGGTGGGAAGTGTGGTGCGACGGCATGGAGGTGTCGCAATTCACCTATTTCCAGCAGGTCGGCGGCATCGACTGCGCGCCCGTCAGCGGCGAGATCACCTATGGCCTCGAACGACTGGCGACGTACATCCAGGGCAAGGATTCGGTCTACGACCTCCAGTATAACAACGACATGACTTACGGTCAGGTGTTCCGCGAGAACGAGCGCGAGTTCAGCGCGTACAGCTTCGAAGCCGCCAACACCGACCTGTTGTTCAAGCAATTCACCGATGCGGCAGGCGAGTGCCGCGCATTGGTCGAGCGCGGCCTGCCGCTCCCCGCCTACGACCAAGCGATCAAGGCGAGCCACATCTTCAACCTGTTGAACGCGCGCGGCGTCATCAGCGTCGCCGAGCGCGCGGCGTATATCGGGCGCGTGCGCGATCTGACGAAGGCGGTGTGCGAGGGTTGGGTCGCGAAGAACGGGTGGGGGGCGTGAGCGACTTCCTCGTCGAACTCCTCACCGAGGAAATCCCCGCGCGGATGCAGGCCGCCGCGATCGCGCAGTTGGTCACCCGCTTCACCGCCGGGACCACCGCCGCCGCGTTGCCCGTCGGCGCGGTCGACAGTTTCGTCACCCCGCGCCGCCTCGTGCTGATCGCGCGCGATGTCGCCGCCGCCAGCGCCGAGACGAGCGACGAACGCCGTGGCCCGCGCGCCGACGCGCCGGAGGGGGCGATCGCCGGGTTCGTCAAATCGACCGGGCTGACCCGTGAACAGCTCGAAGTGCGCGAAACGCCGAAGGGTGCCTTCCTCTACGCGACCATCGCGACGCCGGGGCGTCCGGCCGCCGACATTCTCGCCGACCTGATTCCCGCCATCGTCGCCGCCTTCGACTGGCCGAAGTCGATGCGCTGGGGCGTGGCGTCGGTCAGCACGGCCAGCCCCCGCTGGGTCCGCCCGCTGTCGGGCATCGTCGCGCTGCTTGATGACGCCGTCGTCCCGTTCGCGGCGGCGGGTTTCACCAGCGGGCGGACGACCTTCGGCCACCGGTTCCTGTCATCCGGCCCCATCGAGGTCGCGACCGCCGCGACCTACGCCGACCAGCTCCGCTCCGCCCACGTCATGCTCGACCCCGCCGAGCGCGCGGCGGTGATCGTCGCCGGAGCCGAGACGGCGGCGGCGAATGCGGGGCTGACGCTGATCCCCGACGCCGGGCTCGTCGCCGAGAACGCCGGGTTGACCGAGTGGCCGGTGCCGCTGCTCGGGCGCTTCGACGCGGCGTTCCTCGATGTCCCGCGTGAGGTCATCCAGCTGACGATGCGGACCAACCAGAAATATTTCGCGTGTGTCGATAAGGACGGCGCGCTCGCCCCGGCGTTCGTGTGCGTCGCCAACCTCGCGGCGCGCGACGGCGGCGCGGGCATCGTCGCGGGGAACCGCAAGGTCCTCGCCGCGCGGCTGAGCGACGCCAAGTTCTTCTGGGACGCCGACGTTGCCCGCGTCCGCGCGGACGGGCTGGCGTCCTTCACGCCGAAACTGGCCGACATCGTCTTCCACGAGAAACTCGGCACCGTCGCCGACAAGGTCGACCGCGTCGCGAAACTCGCGCGCTGGCTGGTCGAGAGCGGCGCGGTGAGACCCGCCGCCGCCGCTGCCGCGCAAACCACGCCTCCCCTGCATCCCGCCGTCATGCTGGCGGATGCCAGCACCCACGGTCGTGCCAGTGGCGACGGCCAGCCCCCTCGCACGACCGTGGGTGCTGGCGTGCGCCAGCATGACCCGGTTGCGGAGGATGCCGACCGCGAGCACGGCGACGGCGGGGCAGAAAGCGCAGTTGCCGCCCTCGCCGCCCTCGCCGAAACCGCCGCGCGGTTGTGTAAGGCCGACCTCGTCAGCGCCACCGTCGGTGAATTCCCCGAGGTCCAGGGCATTGCCGGCGGCCACCTCGCGCGCGCGCAAGGCCTCGACCCGCAAATCGCCGCCGCAATCCGCGACCACTACAAGCCCGTCGGCCCGAGCGACGACGTGCCCACCGCGCCGGTGACGGTGGCGGTGGCGCTGGCGGATAAGTTGGATACGTTAATCGGATTCTTTGGTATCGGCGAAGCGCCAACTGGCTCGCGCGATCCGTTTGCCCTTCGGCGTGCCGCATTGGGCGTGTTGGCAATTCTCACGACCAACAACATCCGACTGTCGTTTATTCCGCTATACACCTTTGCCGTTGGCGCTCACGTTTATCGCCATATCAAACTCGAAATGAGCAAAGTTGCCA
>JBBRQR010000356.1:0-2271 GCA_038226115.1 Sphingomonadales bacterium
CATCAGTTCATTGGCGCGTTTGGTGGCGGCGTAGAACGAGACCGGATGGTCGGCGCGGTCGGCCACTGCAAAGGGCAGGGCGGCATTCGCGCCATAGACCGACGACGATGAGGCGTAGACGAAGTGGCGTAATCCAGTGATCGCGCGGGCGACCTCGAGCAGATTGAGGTGCCCGGCAAGGTTTGAACGGACATAGCTGTGCGGATCGACGAGCGAGTGGCCCACCCCCGCCTGAGCTCCAAGATGGACGATCCGGTCGAAGCGGTGCCCGGTGAGCGCACGCCCGAGCGCGCCGGCGTCGCTGAAATCGACCTCGGCAAAGACGAAGTCGCCGCCAAGCCGCGCTAGCCGATCGCGCTTCAATTGCGGCGAATAATAGGGGTTGAGGTCGTCGATACCGACCACCGCCTCGCCGCGCACGAGCAGGGCGGCGGCGACGGCGGCCCCGATGAAGCCGGCGACACCGGTGATAAGGATGGTCATGCCGCGACCTGCAACGCGCTGAGTTGAGCGGCAATCCGGCCGCCAGCATGTCCGTCACCATAAGGCAGCAAGGCGCGCGACATCCGGGCATGGGCGAGATCGTCGTCGATCAACTCGCGGACAGCGGCAACGATGATCGCCGGGTTGGTCCCGACGAGACGTGCTGCACCGGCGGCGATCCCTTCGCTGCGTTCGGTGACATCGCGCAGGATCAGGACAGGGCAGCCAAAGGCGGGCGCTTCCTCCTGCACCCCTCCCGAATCGGTCAGCACCAACCGCGCCCGGCGGAGCAAGGCGACGAATGCCGGATAGTCGAGCGGCGGCGATAGTGTAACACCGGGCAGGCCACGAAGCCGACGCGCGAGCACCGGCCCTGATTCCGGATGCGGATGGAGTGCGACAACGATGTCGAGATCGCCGGGCTTGGCCAACGTGGCGAGGGCTTCGGCAATCGCCACCATCGGCGCGCCGTGATTTTCGCGGCGGTGGGCGGTAACGAGGACAAGTGGCCGCGCCGTCGGCGCATCGGCTCCGGCCAGCCCAGCGGCTGTGGCACGCAGCGCGTCGATGACGGGGTTGCCGGTAATGTGGATCGCTGCACCCAACACGCCCTCGCGGCGTAGCGCAGCAGCGGCGGTGGCGGTCGGCGCGAAATGAATTGTCGCCATCTGGCCGATCATGCGGCGCTGCAGCTCCTCGGGAAAGGGGTCGCTAACACCGCTGCGTAACCCCGCCTCGACATGCGCCAGCGGGATCCTGGCATAGCTTGCGGCGAGCGCGGCGGCGACCGCCGTCGCCGTGTCTCCCTGAACAACCAGAATCGTTGGGGCAAGGCGGGCAATTAACCGACCAATCGCCGGCATTGCGGCGGCGATAAAGGTTGCCGGCGACCAGCCGCGCCGCATAAGCGCCAGGTCGACGTCGGCGAACAGGTTGAAATGACAGAGCGCCGCCCGCGCGAGGTCGCGGTGTTGGCCGGTCAGCACAATCGTCACTTTGTCGCGCGGCAAGGCAGCGATTACAGGTGCGAGTTTGATCGCCTCGGGACGGGTCCCGAGGACGAACATCATACCGCCCATTCTGGTCACGCCCCCGTGCATCCCCTGATCGTACCCGTGAAGATGTTAAGATTGCATTGGAATTGCGGGCCTCTTGCGGTGTTGTGCGCTGCCGTGCGACTTGGCGGCGCCTTATGTCACCACATCGCCCCCTAATTGCCGTCGATGGTCCTGCAGCGAGTGGTAAGGGGACGATTGCTCGCGCGCTTGCTGGGCATTTTCGGGTTGGCCACCTCGACACTGGCAAGCTCTACCGCGTTGTCGGGTTGATGGTCCGCCTCGTCGGCGGCGACCCGGCCGATCCCGCCGCCGCCGCCGCCGCCGCCGAACGGCTCGATGCTGCGCTGCTCGACGACCCCGACCTGATGAATGCGGCCAATGCCGCGAGCGCATCGGTCGTTTCCGCGCACCCCGCCGTCCGCGCCGCGCTGCTCGCCCGTCAACGCGAATTTGCCGCCGCGCCGCAGGGGGCGGTTCTCGACGGGCGCGACATCGGCACGGTGATTGCCCCCGATGCTCCCGCCAAGCTGTTCGTCACGGCGGCCGTCGAAGTTCGCGCCGCGCGTCGGGCCGCCGAACTGGCGCGTGCGGGACGGGCGCTTCCGTTCGATGTCGTCCTTGCCGACATCCGCGCGCGCGATGCCCGCGATTCGGGTCGCGCCGCCGCCCCGCTGATCCGCGCCGCTGACGCCGACTTGCTCGACACCTCGGAATTGACTATAGATGAGGC
>JBBRQR010000357.1:0-2267 GCA_038226115.1 Sphingomonadales bacterium
GACGAAAACGTCCCGTCTCGCGGTACGCGGGCAACGCCGCCAGCGCCTTGAGGAAGGTCTGGCTCACGGCGTCTTCAGCCGTCTCCGGTTCACCGAGTTGGCTGAGGCAGTACCCGTAGACGGCCGAGAAATAGCGGTCGTAGACAGTGGCAAAGTCAAGGGCCCCGGCGACGTTCGGTTCCGGAGCTTTCTCTGGCGTTGGTGGACGGCGCCGCAGCAGACTCATCGCTTCTTGCCCTGTGAACGTGCTTCCGTGCTCCATCACTTTAGTAAACGGGATCGCCGCCGCGAAGGGACAGCGGAACCACGCGCAGGAACGGAGATTGGCGAGCTGGACATGATGAGGGGACGACAGGCCGCATGCTCACAAGGGGCCGCCGAGTTCCGGCGCAGCATCTCGAAAACGGCCGAGCCTGTTGAAAAACTCACGACGATGCGTGTTCGGGGCGCTTTTGGCGCCCACAATCGTCGTTTCGGGCGCGAAACCTGACCAAAAGCAGCGCGTTTGGGCCAGTTAACGGCGTCCAACGAGGCCGGGTTCGCCTTTTTCAACAGTTGCCGATGCCTTTGGCGGGGCACCATCGCCGGATGAAAATGGTCAGCGGCGGCGGTATCGTTGAGACCAGACGGCCCGAGCGGTGAGGTCGGCCCTGCCTGGTGCATGCGAGCCCGCTCAACCGTTGGACCCCGGGTGTCCTGAGGCACCATCGACGGCTCGCTCCCTGCGGGGAAGCACGCAGACCAGACTCTGCAATCGTTGGACACCCCCCCCTCGGCCGTCACGAATGGAGGATGCGGCGATGGACGTGATCTATCCGCGGTGTTGCGGACTGGACGTGCATAAGCGAGGGGTGGTGGCGTGCCTCGTCACGCCAGGCGCGGACGCCGCGCCGACCAAGGAGGTGCGGGCCTTCGCCACGATGACCGACGATCGCCTCGCGCGGTTCGGATTGGTTGACGGCAGCTGGCTGCACCCACATCGCGATGGAGAGCACCGGCGTCTACTGGAAGCCCGTCTCCAACTTGCTGGAAGACGACGTCACGCTGTTGTTGGTGAATGCCCGCCACGTCAAGGCGGTCCCCGGCCGCAAGACCGACGCCAAGGATTGCGAGTGGTTGGCCGACCTCCTGCGACACGGATTGCTCCAGTCCAGCTTCGTTCCGGATCGGCCCCAGCGGGAGTTGCGCGAACTGACCCGTTACCGGACAAGTCTGGTCCGTGAGCGGACGGCGGCGGCGAACCGGCTCCAGAAGACGCTGGAAGGGGCCAACATCAAGCTCGCCGCGGTTGCGACGGACATTCTCGGAAAGTCGGGGCGGGAGATCCTCGCCGCTCTGGTGGACGGTGAGACGGACGCGGCGGAGCTGGCTCAACTGGCTAAAGGGCGGCTGCGGGAGAAGCTTCCCGAGCTGGAGCGGGCGCTGACCGGCCGGGTCGGTTCGCACCAGCGCTTTCTGATCGCCCAGCAGTTCGCTCACGTCGACTTCCTGGATGCGTCCATCGAGCAGATGAGCGCCGAGGTGGTCGAGCGTGTGCGCCCGGATGAGGAAGCAATCGAGCGCCTGGATGCGATTCCCGGGATCGGTCGCCGCGTCGCCGAAGCCTTGGTGGCGGAGATCGGCACGGACATGGGGCGATTCCCCAGCGCACACCACCTCGCTTCGTGGGCAGGGATGTGTCCGGGCAACCATGAGCGCGCCGGGAAACGAGCCGAGCGGCAAAACGCGCACGGGCAGCCCCTGGCTTCGCGCGCGCTTGGTGCAGGCCGCTCATGCCGCGGCGCGGACGAAGGACACCTACCTCGCGACCCAGTACCGTCGGCTGGCGGCCCGCCGGGGCAAGAGCCGGGCCGCCGTGGCGGTCGGGCACTCCATCCTCGTCATCGCCTTCCACCTGCTGCAACGGGGCACCACCTACCACGATCTCGGCCCTCGCTCTTTCGACGAACGAGATCGAGAGCAGGTCGAACGCCGGTTGGTCCATCGGCTGCACGACCTCGGCTACCGGGTGACGCTCGAGCCTTTGGCGGCCGGCTGACGGCGCCACGATTCATTTTCAGACCAGGCTCGGCCGTTTATGCGACTGGCGGAACCTACTCAGGTGAAGTCGAGGCTCGTTGACATTTCGATACCTCTATCGTCTGTTGAGGATCAATGGTTCAACAGCCATGAGGCAGGCAGGAGCTGAAACACGGATGATTCGCCTCGTTTAGACAGTGTGGATGGTGAGGATGGTTCGCGACGGCACCATCCTCACCATTGCCGCA
>JBBRQR010000358.1:0-2250 GCA_038226115.1 Sphingomonadales bacterium
CCCGGCTTCGCGCCGAACGCTGAGTACCACGCGTCGAGGTTGCGCGCGACGTTGGGGCGGAGGAAACCGGCCGTATGCGGGTCGGTCGTCGTTTGCTGGAGAAGCGCGGCGTCGCGGTACTTTTGCCGCCACACCTGTGCCCAGCCAAGGAAGAAGCGTTGGTCGCCGGTGTAGCCGCCGATTAGCGGTGCAGGCTTGCCGCCCAGTGACTTGTGGTAGGCATCATAAGCGACGTTGATCCCGGCGAGGTCGGCCATGTTCTCGCCGAGGGTCAGCTCGCCGTTGACGTGGAGGCCGGGCAGCGGCTCATACGCCGCATATTGCGCGACGACCTGGTCGGTCAGCACCTTGAACCGCGCGATGTCCTCCTTTGTCCACCAGTCGGCGAGCGTCCCGCGCTTGTCGTATTTGCGCCCCTGATCGTCGAAATGGTGGCTGATCTCGTGGCCGATCACCGCGCCGATGCCACCGTAATTGACCGCCGGGTCGGCGTTGGGATCGAAGAATGGCGGCTGGAGAATCGCGGCGGGAAAGACGATTTCGTTCCACGTCGGGTTGGCATAGGCGTTGACCGTCATCGGGGTCATGCCCCACTCGCTGCGGTCGATCGGCTTGCCGAGCTTGTTCAATTCGCGGTCGTAGTCGAACTCGGCGGCGCGGCGGGCGTTGCCGAGTGCATCGCCAGCGACGACTGTCAGCGCCGAATAATCGCGCCATTTCGACGGGTAACCGATCTTCGGCGTGAACACCGCGAGTTTGGCGCGGGCCTCGACCTTCGTCGCGGGATCCATCCATGTCAGGCGCGACAGCCGCGCATCCATCGCCGCAATGACGTTCTTGACGAGGTCGTCAGCCTTGGCCTTTGCCTCGGGCGTGAAATATTGTGCGACGTAGCGTTGGCCGACGGCCTCACCGAGCGCCTCGGTCGTCGCGTCGACACCGCGCTTCCACCGCTCCTGATTGACCGGCGTCCCCGACAGCGCGGTTCCGGCGAAGGCGAAGCGCGCGTCGACGAACGCCGCCGGGAGCAACGGGGCCCAGCGGTCGAGCGCGTGGAACGTCAGATACGCCTGCCACGTCGCGGCGGGCGTGGCGGCGATCAGCTTGGCGATTCCGGCGATGGCGCTGGGGTTGGTGACGATGACCCGCGACTGGGCGGCGACACCGGCGCCTTTGAGGAACACCGGCCACGGCATCCCCGGATATTGCGCTGCAAGGTCGGCGACGGCGACGGGGTTGTACGTCTTGTCGACCTGCCGCCGCTCGACCCGGCTCCAGTGAACGGCGGCGATCTTGGCTTCGAGGTCATAGACCGCCGTCGCCTTCGCGGTCGCATCGGGCACGGCGGCGAGGGTCAGAAGCTGGGCGACATACGCACGATATTTCGTCCGCACTTCGGCGAATTTCGGGTTCTTGGTATCGAGGTAATAGTCGCGGTCGGGCATGCCGAGACCGCCCTGGCCGATATAGACGCTGTAGACGTCGGGGTTCTTCAGGTCCTGGTGCAGCCGCAGGTTGATCGGCGTGTCGGTCCCGTCGCGGTTGAACGCCGCCAGCACTGCCGCGACGTCGGCGGCGTCATCGGCGGCGGCGATTTGCTTGAGGTCGGCGGCGAGCGGCGTCAGCCCCTTCGCCTCGATCGTCGCGGTGTCGACGAAGCTGGCATAATAATCGCCGATCTTGCGCTCGTCACTTCCGGCAGGCGCGTTCGCCGCTGCCGCTGCCTCGACGATCCCGCGGGTCCGCGCCTGGCTGAGGTCGCGCAGGACATTGAACATGCCATAGCTCGCCTTGTCGGCGGGGATGACGAGCCGATCCTGATAGCCGCCGTTGGCGAAGCGGCCCCAGTCGTTGCCCGGTGTCGCGGCGCGGTCCATGCCGCCGGTGTCAAAACCGAAGGTGCCGTAGGTCGGCTTGGTGGGAGGCGCGGCAGCGAGCGGCGCGGCGAAAACGACGGCGGCGGCGAGCAACAACAGGTGGCGCATGGAAGCTCCTGAAAAACATCGATATGCAACGGGATAGAACAGCGGCGCGACCAAGGGAAGGTTAGGGGCTGCGGCGCGACCGTCATGCTGGCATACGCCACCATGACGCGGTGAGGGTGAGGAACGGGGTTGACCACGACGAACCGACGCGCGGCGCATATCGCCCTCGTCCTCCATGACTTTTCGGGCGGCGGCAGCGAACGGATCGCGATCCGGCTGGCAACGCGCTGGGCCGCCGCCGGGCGGCGGGTGACGATCGTTGCCG
>JBBRQR010000359.1:0-2226 GCA_038226115.1 Sphingomonadales bacterium
CTGCTGACCAAGGGCACCGCGACGCGAAATGCGACGCAAATCGCGCATGAGATCGAGGCGCTCGGGGGATCGCTCGCCGCCGGGGCCGGATGGGACGGGACGACAATCTCGACGACGGTAAAGACCGATCGCATCGCCCCCGCCCTTGCCGTGCTGGCCGACGTCGCCCGCAATCCGATGTTCGCCGCCGACGAAATCGAGCGCGCGCGCACTCAAGCGATCGACGACGCCGCCATCGCCATGACCGACCCGCGCGCGATCGCCCGGATGACGGCGACCAAGGCGGTGTTCGGCGCGACGACCTACGGCCATGTTGCGGGGGGGACGGTGAAGTCACTGAAGGCGGTTAGCCGCGCCGATATCGTTGCTGCCTATGGCGGAGCCGCTTCGCCGGTCGGTGCCACGCTCATCCTGACCGGCGACATCGATCTCGACGGCGCCGTCGCGCTGGCGACGACGGCGTTCGGCGACTGGAGTGGCAAGGCGATCCCCGCGCGCTCGGACGCTCGGGCCACCTATCCCGTCCCGCGCACGATCGTCGTCGACCTGCCCGGCGCGGCACAGGCGTCGGTGCTCGTTGCGCGCCCCGGACTCGCACGCTCCGACCCCGCCTTTTATCCCGCCATCGTCGCCAATACCGCGCTCGGTGGCGGCTTCAGTTCGCGGCTCAACCGCGAAATCCGGGTCAAGCGCGGCCTCGCTTATGGCGCGAACAGCGGTCTCGACGCGCGGCTCGGAGTCGGTTCGCTGACGGCCGCGACGGCGACCAAAAATGCGACGGCCCCCGAAGCTGCCGCGCTGATCGCGGCCGAGTTCAAGCGGCTCGCGACCGCGCCCGTTACCGGCAGCGAGCTTGCCGTCAGCAAGGCGATCCTCACCGGCGGCTTCGGCCAGTCGGTCGAAACCGTGGCCGGCCTTGCCGGACGGCTCGCCGCGCTGGCGGTCGACCGCGTTCCCCTGAGCGAACTTGCCGCATGGTCGGGTAAGGTCGACGCCGTCACGCCCGACGCGGTAGCGCGGGTCGCGGCGACATTGTTTGACCCTGCCGCCGCGAGCACGATCATCGTCGGCGACGCCAAGGTGTTTGTGCCCACGTTGGCGCAGGCGGGCGTCAAGGCCGAGGTCATTCCGGTGGCAAAACTCGACCTCGACGCGGCCATACTGCCGTGACCGTGCGCACTCGCGGCGACGTCGCTGGTTAGGGACACGAATGCGCGCATTCTTCTCCCCCCGCGAACTCGACCACGTCCCGGCGCGCGAGCTTCATAACGGCGGCTGGATCGCTCATGCCGAAACGCCCGCGCGCGCCACGTCGATCGTCGCCGCTCTTACCGACTTGCGCGCGGCGGTCGATCACGGCCTCGCGCCGCTCGCCGCCGTTCACGCGCCCGAGTATCTCGAATTCCTCCGCGAAGCGCACCGCCTGTGGCGCGAAGCCGGGCGCGACGGCGATGCGATCCCTTATGTCTGGCCGGTCGTCGGGCGACGTCCGCTGCGGCTGAACCGGATCGACGCGCTGCTCGGGCGATTCAGCTTCGATGCCGCGACGCCGATCGCGGCGGGAACGTGGGACGCGGCGTATTGGGGAGCGCAAACGGCGCTGACCGCGCTCGATGCGGTGCTCGCTGGTGACCACGCTTTCGCTTTGTGTCGCCCACCGGGCCATCATGCCGGAGCCGATTATTTCGGCGGCTATTGTTACCTCAACAATGCCGCGATCGCTGCCGAAGCAGCCCGCGCGGCGGGCCGCCGCAAAGTCGCAATCCTCGACGTCGATTATCACCATGGAAACGGGACGCAGGACATTTTCTGGGACGAGGCCAGCGTGTTCTACGCCTCGCTCCACGCCGACCCGGCGACCGACTATCCATTCTATTGGGGCCATGCCGACGAAACCGGGGGCGAGGGCGCTGAGGGGACGACGCTCAATCTGGCGCTGCCGCAAGGCACCACGATTACGCCGTATCTTGCTGCCCTCGACATCGCGCTAGCGGCGCTGCGCGCGTTCGCGCCCGAGGTGCTGATTGTGTCGTTCGGGGCGGATACGTTTGCCGCCGATCCTATCTCGGGCTTCGCCCTGGCGACGGCGGACTATCCCGCCGTCGCCGCGCGCATCGCCGGGCTGGGGTGCCCGACGTTGGTCGTCATGGAAGGCGGCTATGCGACCGCCGAACTTGGGGCCAACGTCGCCGCCTTCCTGTCGGGGTTTTAGAACACCTTCGCGCC
>JBBRQR010000360.1:0-2198 GCA_038226115.1 Sphingomonadales bacterium
GGCGACGCGGCGGGCTATTATGCCCGCGACAACTATTACACCGCCGATCAGGGACATGATGCGAGTGCGTGGGCCGGGGCAGGGGCGGTCGAGCTCGGGCTCGACGGCCCGGTCGATGCCGCCGCCTTCGCGAAAATCCTCGCCGGTGAGTTGCCCGACGGCAGCCAGCTCGATGCCAAACGCGGCGAGCACCGCCCAGGATGGGATTTGACGATGTCGGCGCCGAAGTCGCTGTCGATCCTCGCGCTGGTCGGCGGCGATGCGCGATTGGTCGGCGCGGTTCGCGAGGCGGCGACGGCTACGCTAAGCTGGGCGGAACGCAACATCGCCGAGGCGCGAGTGTGGAACGGGCGAAGCCAGGAGCCGGAGCGGACAGGCAAGTTCGTCGCCGCGACCTTTCTCCACGACGTTAATCGCAACGGCGAGCCGCAGCTGCATGTGCATACCGTCATCGCCAACGCGACGCAGACCGCCGACGGCAAGTGGCGGGCGCTGCGCTCGGACGCACTGTACGACCGCCAGCACGTCATGGGCGCGGTGTTCGCCTCGACCTTGCGCGCCCGCGTCGAAGCGCTCGGTTACGCGACCGTGCCCGCGCAGAACCCGCGCGACGGGGCGTTCGACATCGCCGGCGTGCCGCGCGCGGTGATCGAGGCATTCTCGACCCGTTCGGCCGAGATCGGCGCGCATCTTGAGGCGCGGGGCCGGGAGGGCACGGCGCGCGAACGCGAGCTGGCGGCACTCGCCACGCGCCGGTCGAAGACCCCGGAGGTCGCGCTCGAGGTCCGTGGAGCCACGTGGCGGGCGGTGGCTGCGGCGAAGGGATTCGATCCGGTAAGATTGGTTGAGGCGGCGCTTGACCGGTCGGACCGCGAGCAGACCGTGTGGACGCAGGTCGTGCGCGGTGTGCGCGGGGCAGGAGAGCGGGGGCTGGCGATCGCGAGCAGGATGGGGCTGACACCCCGCGACGGCGATCCGCTAGTCCCCGAGCGGCTCGGCCGCCTCGACCCCCGCGCCTACGCCACGGCGCAGGCGGTCGCCTCGGCGGTCCGTGAGCTCGGTGAGAACGAAGCGGCGTTCGACCGGCTCGACGTGGTCCGCGCCGCGCTCGAACGCGGCGGTCCGGTGACCGTGGCCGACGTCGAGGCGCGGCTTACCCTGCTCGAGGCTAAAGGGCTGCTGCTTGGTTACGGTGGTCGCATGCTGACCACCGAGGGGGCAGTCACGCTCGAACGCGGCTATCTCGCGTCGATCGAGGCGGGGCGTGGGCAGTCGGTGGCGATCGTGCCGGCAAACGAAGCCGCTGGGCGTGCGCAGGACGCGGCGCGCGACCTCGGGCTGCGCCGTCTTAACCCCGGCCAGGAGGCGGCTGCTGTCCTGATGCTGTCGTCACGCGACCGGGTGATCAACATCCAGGGCGGTCCGGGCCGCGGCAAATCGACAGCGCTGGCACCGGTGACGGCGATCGCGAAGGCTGAGGGCAGGGCTGTCATCGGACTGGCGATTGCCAACAAGAAAGCGAACGAGCTCGGCCGCGAAACCGGCGCAGAGCCGAGCACGATCGCGCGGTTCCTTGCCCGGCATGAGCGCGTGATCGACGGCACCGCGCGGCCAGCGCAGATCGCGCGGGTGACCGCCGAACTCGGCGGCGGCGTCATCATCGTCGAGGAGGCGAGCCAAGTCGGTACCCGCGACATGTCACGCCTTGTCCGGCTCGCGGAGATCGTCGGTGCCGCGCGCCTGATCCAGACCGGTGACGCGCGGCAGCTGGGCGCGATCGACGCCGGCAAGCCGTTCGAGCTTAGCCAGCGGGCGGGGCACGCGACCGCCCAAATCACCGAAAACCTGCGCTCGCGGTCCGATACGATGAAGGCGGTGGTCGCCGCGCTCGACGGCAACGACCTGCCCGCCGTGTTTGGCCTGCTCAAGCCAGACACCACCGAGGTGCCGGGCACGCAGGTCGCTGCCACGGCCGCCGCGCGATGGGCGGCGCTTCCCAAGGCAGAGCGCGATACGACGCTACTGCTGACCGCCGGGCGCGCGATGCGTGCCGAGGCCAACCTCGCGGTGCAGGCGCAGCTGAAAGCGGCGGGCGAACTCGCGCCGTCGGGGGTGCGTGTGGATGTACTCGACCGGGTCAATGTCACGCGCGAGGGCGCGCGCCTCCTGAAAGGCTATCAGCCCGGGCGTGTCGTCGA
>JBBRQR010000361.1:0-2175 GCA_038226115.1 Sphingomonadales bacterium
AGCTGCTGCGCCGCGGTTGCCGCATCGCCGCCACCCGTCAGCCGCGCCCCGGCAAAGCGCGCGGCAAGACCAACGCCGGTCGACCCGACGCGGGCGTAGCGTGCCAGCCGCCCACCGAAGGTATTCGCTTCATCCATCGCGCCGACGTAAGTGCGCGCGCCGCGAAGCGCCAGCGGCGTTGGTGTCGCTGGGGGGCTTAACTTGTAACGTCGCCTCCGGTCGCAAGATGGGCGATCAGGGCGCGGAGGCGCGCCGGTTGGATCGGCTTGTGGATCAGGTCGATGCCGGCGGCGGCGGCGGCGGCGATGACGCCGGGGTCGAGGTCGCCGGTGACGATGCACGCGTTGAGCCGCCCGCCCGCGATCGCCTTCATCCGCGCGACGAGGTCGAGTCCGGTCATCGCTCCGGGCAAGCGGTAATCGCTCAGGACGACGGTGTAGCTGCTGTCGGCGGCGATCCGCGCCAGCGCCTCATCGGTCCCGCCGACGACATCGACGGCGACGTTCCACTGTCGCAGCAGCATTGCAATCGCCTCGCGCACCTCGGGATCGTCGTCGACGACGAGCACACGGACCCCGGCAAGCGGGTCGGCGGGGGCGGCGACGGCGCGGTGGACAACGAGGTCGGCGTCGGCGAACGGCTGCATCATGTGAAAGACCGAACCGCGCCCGACGTGCGAGACGACGCCGATTTCACCGCCGAGCAGCCGCGCCGACCGTCGGGCGATGGCAAGGCCCAGCCCCATGCCCTTGCGGCGGTTCCGCTCGGGGTTGCCGACCTGGATGAAGTCGTCGAAAATCCGCGCGAGGTCGTCGGCGGCGATGCCGACGCCGGTGTCCCACACCTCGAGCCGGACCGCGTCGCCGCGCCGCCGCGCGGCGATCAGGACACCGCCGCGCACGGTGTTACGGAGGGCATTGGCACCGAGGTTGATCAGAATCTGTTCGAGCAGCGCCGAATCGCTGACCACCGCCGAGCCGTCGGAGCGGAAGCGGAGAGTCAGGCCGAATTCGTCCGCCATCGGGCGCAGATAATGGTCGATGCGGTCGAATAGTTCGTCGGTCGCGATCGCCTCGGGCTTGGTCGCGACGACTCCGGCTTCGAGGCGCGAGATGTCGAGCAGGCCGCTGAAAAGCCCTTCGAGGGCATCGATATTGGTCTGGACGTGGCCGACGATCGTCCGCGCCTCGTCGGGCAAATCGAGCGTTTGCAGCGTCCCCGAAAACAGCCCGAGGGCATATAACGGTTGACGCAGATCGTGGCTCGCGGCGGCAAGGAACTGCGACTTGGCGATACTCGCCGCTTCCGCTGCCGCGCGCGCATCGACCGCAACTTCGGTCTGCGCGCGCAAGGCATCGACCAGCTCGACATTTTCGAAGCGGATCCGGACCCCGGCGGCGACGGTCTTCGCCTGCAGGCGTCCCATCAGGATGAGCACCATGGCATAAGCGGCGACGGCGGCGGCGAGAATGCGGTAATCACTCCCCGCAAAGCCCAGCAGCCGGACAACCATCACCGCATAAGTGGTTGTCACGAAACCGAACAGCGCGGGCGGGTTATACGCCAACCCCGGCACCGCGCCGCTGGTGATGATGACGATGCCGCTCACCGTCATCACGACCGACACCGGATCGGCCTCGTGCGCGAACAGGAACATCGTTGCGCCCCAGACCACGCCGATCGACGTCTGATAAATGGCGTGGTGGCGCGCCCAATATGCGGAAAAATTGGTCGCCGGAACGCCGCGCGCGAAGCGGTTGAGCATACGGAACTGGCGATACACCTGCGTCGAAATCTCGACCGCCAGCCACGCGACGACAATACGCCACGCGGTGTGATTGAACGCGGTGGCCGCCATGAACAGCAGCGTCGTGTTTTCGGCGAGGATGTTGTTACGCGCCTGCAGATACTGCGTTTCGATCAGCTCGGCCTGTACGCGGTCGACGCCGTTGTCCGCCGTCACCGGATGAGGCCGATTTCGCGCGCGCGCAGGATGGCGTTGACGCGGGTGCTGACCCCCAATGCGGCGAACAACTCGGTCAGATGCGCGCGCACCGTGCGCTCGGCAATGTCGAGGCGAAAGCGGATTTCCTTGTTGGCGTGGCCTTCGGCAAGCAGCGCGAGAACGTCGAGCTGACGCGGCGACAGGATCGGCAGCGCGCTCGCCGCCTCGCC
>JBBRQR010000362.1:0-2172 GCA_038226115.1 Sphingomonadales bacterium
CACGACCTGTTCGAGGGCATTTATGCGCGCGCCGGGCTGATTTCCGACGTCGAGGTCGTCGAGGATTTCCCGATCCGCTACGACGCCGCTGTCCGTCGCCAGCACCGCTGGGTGCGCGGCGATTGGCAGCTGGTGCCGTGGGTGCTCACGCGGCAACGGCGGCCGGCCGATGAGCTGCCGGGAAATGGCCGGGCCAAGATGCTCGACAATCTCCGGCGCTCGCTCGTCGCGCCCGCAATCGTCGTCGCGCTGGTCGGCGGCTGGTTCATGCCCGCACCGGCAGCGCTGCACTGGACCTTCGGCATCCTCCTGTTGATGGCCATCCCGCCGTTCATGCCATTGCCGTCACTTTTCCTTGCGCCACGGCGACGCGACGTGCCGCTACGGGCGCATCTCAACATACTCGCGAGCGAGTTGGGCACCGCTGTCGGGCACTTCGCCTTTCAGGTCGTAACCGTCGCCGATCAGGCGGTGCGGATGACCGACGCCATCGTGCGCACCCTGCGCCGCCTGTTCGTCACCCGTCGCCATTTGCTCGAATGGACGACAGCGGCAAGCGCCAGCGCGTCGCCCGACCTGACCGTCGCCCAATTATACGCCTTCATGCGCCATTCGGTCGTGCTGGCGATCGTCCTCGCGGCGGCAGCCATATGGCTCCAGCCGTCGATCTGGCCACTTACCGGCACGCTGGCCTTGCTGTGGACGGGAGCACCTTTGATCGCGTGGGCGATGAGCAAGCCACAGCCGCTCGCAACGCTAAAGGCGCTCGACGCCGATCAGCGCGAGCGGCTGGAGGCCATCGCGCGGCAGACATGGCGATTCTTCACCACGCTGGTCACCGCCGAGCACAACCATCTGCCGCCCGATAATGTTCAAGAAACGCCGACGCGCGTCGTCGCCGGTCGGACCTCGCCGACCAACATCGGTCTTTACCTGCTCGTCGTCGCTACCGCCCGCGACCGCGGCTGGTGCGACACCGACGAGGCGTTGACCCGGCTCGAAGCGACCTTCGCGACATTGGCCCGGATGGCGCGGTTTCGAGGGCATTTGTATAACTGGTACGACACCCGCGATCTGCGCGTGCTCGATCCCGCCTATGTCTCGGCGGTGGACAGCGGCAATCTTGCCGGCCATCTGATCGCGCTGGCGAACCTGCTCGAAAGCTGGGGCGAGCCGCGCGCTGTTTCGATCGCCTGCGCCGCGCGGACGATGGCAATGGCGATGGACTTCGCCTTTCTCGTCGACCCCGACCGCCTGTTGCTGTCGATCGGTTATTCGGTGGCCGACAACCGCCGCGACGACAGCTGCTACGACCTGCTCGCGTCGGAGGCGCGGCTCGCCAGCTTGTTCGCGATCGCCAAGGGCGACATCCCGGCGCGGCACTGGTTTCGTCTCGGACGCAGCGCGACGCCGGTCGGTAGCGGTTCCGTCTTGATCTCGTGGTCGGGGTCGATGTTCGAATATCTGATGCCGTCGCTGCTCCTACGCGCGCCTGACGGCAGCCTGCTCGAAACCTCCAACCGGCTCGTTGTCGATCGCCAGCGTGGCTATGCCAAGACGGCCGGCGTGCCGTGGGGCATTTCGGAATCGGGCTACAATGTCCGCGATCGCGAGATGACATATCAATATTCGAACTTCGGCGTGCCGGGGCTGGGGCTGAAGCGCGGATTGTCGGACAATCTTGTCATCGCGCCGTATGCGACCGGCCTTGCGACGATGGTCGATGCGGTCGCTGCGCTTGATAACCTGACCGCGATCGAGGCGATCGGCGGGCGCGGTGAGCTTGGCTTCTACGAAGCGATCGACTTCACCCCGTCGCGGGTTCCGGCGGGGGAGCGTTTTGCCATCGTCCGCAACTACATGGCGCATCATCAGGGGATGGCCCTGCTGGCGATTACCAATGTCCTCGATGGCGGACGGGTGCGTGACGCTTTCCATGCCGAACCGATCATCCGCGCGACCGCTCTTCTCCTTCACGAGCGTCCGCCGCGCGGTGTCGGCACTTTCAAGACACGCCCCGAGGAGGCGCGGACAGCCGCCAATACACTGCCAGCCGAAATCGATGCGATCCGGACCCATGGTGTCGAACCCGACGCGCTGCCAGCCGTCCATCTGCTGACGAATGGGCGTTATTCGGTCATGCTGACGAGCGCGGGCGCGGGGTATAGCCGG
>JBBRQR010000363.1:0-2164 GCA_038226115.1 Sphingomonadales bacterium
ACTTTCGTCAACTTCCGCGCGAAAAGTGCCGCTCCGGTGAGCGCTCCGCTGCGTGTCGGGCTGGCGGGACTCGGCACCGTCGGGGCCGGGGTCGTCGCACTGCTCGACGCCAATGCCGAGCTGATCGAGCGTCGCGCCGACCGCGCGATTGTCGTTACCGCCGTGTCGGCGCGTGACCGAGGGCGCGACCGGGGGGTCGACACCGCGCCCTTCGCGTGGGTCGACGATGCGACGCAGCTTGGCGCGCGCGACGATGTCGATGTCGTTGTCGAGATGATCGGCGGCAGCGACGGGCCTGCGCTGGTGCTGGCGCGCGCAACGCTGGCGCGGGGCAAGGCGTTCGTTACCGCGAACAAGGCGATGCTCGCGCACCACGGCCTCGACCTCGCGGCGCTCGCCGAAGCGAACGGCGTGGCCTTGAAGTATGAGGCGGCGGTTGCGGGCGGCATTCCCGTCATCAAGGCGCTGCGCGACGGAGCGGCGGCGAACCGGCTGCTGCGCGTCTATGGCATCTTGAACGGCACCTGCAATTACATTCTGACGCGGATGGAGGCCGAGGGCCTGTCGTTCGCCGCCGTCCTCGCCGATGCGCAGGCGAAGGGATTTGCCGAGGCCGATCCGTCGTTCGATGTCGACGGCATCGATGCCGCGCACAAGTTAAGCATCCTTGCGGGGATCGCCTTCGGGGCACGGATCGACTTCGCCGCCGTCGCTGCCGAGGGCAT
This sequence comes from Sphingomonadales bacterium, assembly GCA_038226115.1. GTDB lineage: Bacteria > Pseudomonadota > Alphaproteobacteria > Sphingomonadales > Sphingomonadaceae > Polymorphobacter_B. The sequence goes on from JBBRQR010000363.1 coordinate 726, forward strand.
TCGCGCGGTCGCCGCCGTCGATCTTGCCCACGCGGCAACGCTCGGCTTTCGCATCAAGCTCGTTGCTCTCGCTGAAGAGGTCGACGGCACCTTGTTCCAGCGTGTCCACCCGTGCCTCGTCCCGCTCGCCCACCCGCTGGCGCACGTCGACGGCGCGTTGAACGCGGTTGTCGCCGAAGGCGATTTCGCCGGACGGCTGTTCTTTTCCGGGGCCGGGGCCGGGGCGGGACCGACGGCGAGCGCGGTGGTCGCCGACCTGATCGATGTCGCGCGCGGCGAGGTTGGGCCGGCGTTCGCGATGCCGACCGCGCGGCTGGCGGCACTCGCGCGCGCCGATGCTGCCGCCGCAATCGGACGCTGTTACCTCCGCCTGACCGTCGCCGACCGTCCGGGTGTACTCGCCGAACTGACTGCGACCCTGCGCGACGCCGGGGTCTCGATCGAAAGCCTGATCCAGCGTGGCAGCACGACCGACGCCGACGACGTCTATGTCGTCATGGTCACCCACGCCGTTCGCCAGTCGGCAGTCGCCAGCGCCCTTGCCCGCATGGCGACGTCGGCGAGCGTCACGGCCCCGCCGATGATGATGCATATCCTCGACTACGGGTGAAAAGCCGCTCGAAGTGTAAACTTGTGTGACCTTCCACGCCGCTCCGCCCGGCTTTCCCCGCCGCGCCGTTTCGACTACCCACCCCACAGAACTTCGCCCGGAGCCCCCATGCAGCCCAGCTCGACCCTCGACCGCGTCCTCGTCCTCGAAATGGTCCGGGTGACCGAGAAGGCGGCAATTGCGTGCCGTGCACAGGTTGGACGCGGCGATGAACACGCCGCCGATGCCGCCGCCGTCGAGGCAATGCGCGATGCGTTGAACGAGCTCGATTTCGACGGCACGATCGTCATCGGCGAGGGCGAGCGCGACGAGGCCCCGATGCTGTTCATCGGCGAAAAGGTCGGGCGAGCGCAGGGAACGGGGCCGAAGATCGACATCGCGCTAGACCCGCTCGAAGGGACAACGATCGCCGCGAAAGCCGGGCCGAACGCGCTCGCCGTTCTGGCGATCGCCGAGGAGGGCGGACTGCTCAATGCGCCCGATGTCTATATGGACAAGATCGCGATCGGGCCGGGCTATGCCGAGGGCGTCATCGATCTGGCGAAGTCGGTCACCGCGAACATCACTTCCCTCGCCGCCGCAAAGGGGGTCGCACCCGGCGACATCACCGCGTGTGTTCTCGACCGCCCGCGCCACGAGGCGCTGATCAAGGAACTGCGCGCGCTGGGCTGCGGCATCATGCTGATCGGTGACGGCGATGTCGCCGGGGTGATCGCGACGACTAACCCCGACACCGGCATCGACATCTACCTCGGCAGTGGCGGCGCTCCCGAAGGCGTGCTTGCGGCGGCGGCATTGCGCTGTGTCGGCGGCCAATTCCAGGGGCGGC
>JBBRQR010000364.1:0-2151 GCA_038226115.1 Sphingomonadales bacterium
GGCGGCGATCTATGCCGACGACTTGGCCGCCAATATGCGCCCCGGCAGCGCCCTCGCCTTTGCCCACGGCCTCAACGTCCACTTCAAGCTGATCGAGCCACGCGCCGACATCGACGTCTTCATGGTCGCGCCAAAGGGCCCCGGCCACACCGTCCGCTCCGAATACGTCCGCGGCGGCGGCGTCCCGTGCCTGATCGCGGTCCACCAGGACGCCAGCGGCAACGCCCATGATGTCGGGCTCGCTTATGCCAGCGCTGTCGGCGGCGGGCGCTCGGGGATCATCGAGACGACCTTCCGCGAAGAGTGTGAGACCGACCTGTTCGGCGAGCAGGTCGTGCTGTGCGGCGGGCTGACCCAGCTCGTAATGGCCGGGTTCGAAACGCTGACCGAAGCCGGTTACGCCCCTGAGATGGCGTATTTCGAGTGTCTCCACGAGGTCAAACTGATCGTCGATCTGATGTACGAAGGCGGCATCGCCAACATGCGCTATTCGATCAGCAACACCGCCGAGTTCGGCGACTACGTCACCGGCCCGCGCATCATCACCCCCGAAACCAAGGCCGAGATGAAGCGCGTCCTCGCCGACATTCAGGGCGGGCGCTTCGTCCGCGACTTTATCCTCGACAACCGCGCTGGCAATCCGGTGTTGAAGGCCGAACGCTCGCTTCAGTCGCGGCATCAGATCGAGGAAGTCGGGACGCGGCTGCGCGGCATGATGCCGTGGATCACGAAGAACGCGTTGGTGGACAAGGCGAAGAACTAAGGCGCGTTATGCACCGATTAATTGCCCTGTCATTGCCAGCATTTGCTGGGATGACAGGGTAGAGAATTAATTTCAGTCCACTCGAGCGGTCGTTGCCCCTGCCCCTACGGCTCGAGCATGTCTTGGCGGACCTGGACCGATTTCATCGCAACCTGCACCTCCATCAGGAACAGGATCAGCCCGGCGATGAGCAGCACCATCGCCACGATAAACAGCCCCGCGACGAGCAGGTTGGCACTAAACGGCGTAAAATTGTCGACGAACAGAATGGCGACGACAACACAAACAAACAGCGCCGAAGTCGTGCATAACCCGATGGCCCAGTGCGCCGCCGCCGTGCGCCGACCGAGCATCGCGAGTTCGACCGCTGCACGCTGCCGCGCCGTCGGATCATAGCCGATAATTTCCGCCTCGATCCGGCGCGCACGGTCGATGACACGGCCCAAACGATTGGTCAGCACATTGAGGATCGACGCGATGCCGGTAAGCAGAAATACCGGCCCCAGCGCCAGCTGGATATTATGTGCGACCAGATCGACATTGCCGGCCACGCGCACCTCCTTAGGCGACGAGTGCCGCCTTCAGCGTCGTCATGCCACGCGCTATGCCGTCCGGCCAGCAGCGACTGCACGCCGCCGGGCGACGCCGACGACACCGAAGCCCGCAATCAACAGTGCCCAACTCGACGGCTCGGGGACGGCAGCGGCATCGAGCGAGATCTCGCTCCCTTCCGAAAATAATGCAGCATTAGATGATAAGGCTGCACCAGCGCCGGTCTCAATCGCAGGCAGGTCGAAAGCGGTGCTATCGAATGCGGGAACTTCATACGCAGGTGCCCCGTCGAGTACAGGGTCACCGACGGCAAGTCGCGGCTGGCTATAATCGGCGATCGAATTGCCGGTAACCGTATTGCCGCTGCCGCCGCGAACGATCACTTGCGATTGATACGGCGCGCCTGCCAGCGTCGAGACGATGTTGTTCGTGATAATGCTGCTGACGCAATCGTAACACGCGACGCCCGCCGCATAAGTTGAGCTGACGGTGTTGTTGCTGATTGTAATACGCAGGCCGGCGTCGAAATTCGTGAACCCCTGCGTTGCCCCGATCGACGTGTTGTAGGTGACGAAAATGTCGGATTCGAGCGGATGGCCGACGACGCTCCACATCTGAATGCAATCAGGATGCGCGCCAGCGCGCGGAACCGCACCGGTGCAAATATTGCGAGTGGCGGTAACGCCGTGGCTGTCGGCAATGTCGATGCCGTCGGACGTCGACGCTGTAAATGTGTTTTTGGCAAGAAAGCCACCGGCCACAGCGCCAACGGCTATCCCGGAATAGAGGCCCTTGAATTTACTGTTCGTGACCTGAGCATTGTGCGTACCGTTGAC
>JBBRQR010000365.1:0-2128 GCA_038226115.1 Sphingomonadales bacterium
GACCCCAACCTCCAGAACATTCCGATCCGCACCGAGATGGGGCGCCGCATCCGCCACGCCTTCGTCGCCGAACCCGGCCACGTCATCATGGCGGCCGACTATAACCAGATCGAGCTGCGGCTGGTGGCGCATATCGCCGACGTCCCCGAACTAAAGGCGGTCTATGCCGAGGGCGGCGATGTCCACAACCTGACCGCGCAGGAGGTGTTCGGCGAGGTCAATCGCGACACTCGCGCGCGTGCGAAAACGATCAACTTCTCGATCATCTACGGCATTTCGGCGTTCGGGCTGGCGCAGCGGCTCGGCATCGATCGCGGCGAGGCGGCGCGCTACATCGAGCTATACTTCAGCCGCTTCCCCGGCATCCGCAATTACATGGCCGAGACGATCGCCTTCGCCAAGGACAATGGCTTCGTCACGACGCTGTTCGGGCGCAAGGCGAACGTGCCGATGATCTTCTCGAAGGTCGTCGGCGAGCGCCAGTTCGCCGAACGCGCCGCCGTCAACGCCCGCGTTCAGGGCACCGCCGCCGACATCATCAAGCGCGCGATGGCGCGGATGCCCGCCGCTCTCGCCGCCGCCGGATTGCGCGGGACACGGATGCTCCTCCAGGTCCACGACGAACTCGTGTTCGAGGTGCCAGACGGCGAGGTCGACGCCGCGACCGACGTCATTCGCAACGTGATGGCCACGGCACACGCCCCGGCAGTCGAGCTGTTCGTCCCGCTCGGCGTCGAAATCGGCACCGGCATTAGTTGGGGCGACGCGCATTAACGGCAACTCTAACAGTGTTTGTAACTTGTCCTAAAGGTTAACGACCGGCAAGTTCGCATGGTCGGTCGCACCCGCGGCCCAGGGGAAGTTGCGATGCGAGGCGTGATCGGGGCGATCATATTGCTGGTGCTCGGCATCGCGGCAGCGGTGGCCAGCGCGCCGGTCGCGGCGGCGGTGTATACCAACTCGCTGACAGCAGGCTTCGCCGACTTCGATCTCAACCTTAGTCCGTCGCCTGGCCCGTTTGCGGCCGTGTCAGATGTGACAGGCGCTGTCTTGACCAAAACGAGTGGCGCGGCGTACGGCGGGGTCGAACTGCTGAGCAATTTCACCTTCGTTGGCGCGTTCCTCGTCACGGTCGACGTCGCTGGCCTCGACACTGGGCTGGGTAGCGTCGCCGAGAGCGGCCTTGGTATCAAGGCACCAGGGTGCTGCAGTCCCGCCACCAACTTTCGCTACGCTGACATCTTCGGCTACGGCAATGCACGGACCCGCGCCAATGATTACATCGGGGTGACATTGACGCGCGCTGCCATCGCCGGCGGCGATAGACTAGCTATCGCGGGGAACACCGGCGGCGAGCAGTTTCATTTCAACCTCTTTCTCGACCAGAGCTTTGGCGCCGCCGACGACAATCGCGTCGTCTTCAGCAACGTCGTCCTAACGGCGGACACGATCAATGGCGCAGTCCCCGAGCCCGCGACATGGGGCCTGATGCTTGCGGGCTTCGCGCTGACCGGCGCGGCAGTTCGGCGGCGATCGATACAGCGTGTGGTGGCGGCATGACCAATCATTCAGGAGCGTCGGCGATGATAAAGACAGTGACTCGGGTCGCGGCGGCGGTGCTGGCGTTGGGCGCAGCGGCGGCGAACGCGGCGAGCTATGACATCGTCACCCAGTTTGGCACGCCGGTGTTCAGCTATGGCAGCCTGTCGGGCGGCGGCTTCAGCGCGTTCGCCCACAAGCCGAACTTCGGACGCTGTTACGATCACCCCGAATGGGACTGCTTCGGCGGCACCGAGGATTATCATCACGTCGTCCACACCTATGACAACATCGTACCGGGGACGATCCTGCTCCACACCGGACCGGTGTCGAATGTCGTTCTGCGCTTCACCGCGCCGGTCGCCGGGGTCTATCGGTTCGACGGCACCAGCTATCTGCAGCGTGAAAATTGCAACGGTTACCCGTGCGACGGGACGACAAGCAGCTTCCACACCTCGCGCGTGCCGGGGGTTTACACCTTCGCCGCCGACACCACCGTCGCCGACCGGGTTGCGACGCTGTCGGGATCGTTCCTGCTCGGCTTGGGCGACACGTTCGACATCGTCAACGACAAAGGGGCCAATTATTA
>JBBRQR010000366.1:0-2115 GCA_038226115.1 Sphingomonadales bacterium
GATTGGCTGTTCGCGCGCATCGGCGATGACGTCCGGCACACGCACATCGAACTGCTTGCGCGTGAGCCAGCCGAGCGATTTTTCGCGACATGGTCGATGGCGCTCATCTACCGCGACCCGCGGCTGCCGATCGTCTTCGAACGCATCGCCGCAGAGCCTGCGTCGGTCGCGGGCCGGACCGCCGCCACCATGCTCGCCGGGCTGATCGACTAGGGGCGCAACCGGCTGGTTAGCCCAGATCGCCGACCCATTCGGCAGCGACCGAAGGGTCTGAATCACCCTTACGCGGCACGCCGCCGAGCCGCCGCCACGCCCACGCTGCGGCGCCGCGCACGACGGGGGCGGGGTCGTCGAGTAACGGCCCGAGCGTCGCAAGCAGTGCCGGGGCGCGGCTGTTTCCCGCCGCGATCGCCACGTTGCGAACGAAGCGGTCGCGCCCGATCCGCTTTATCGGCGACCCGGCGAACACGCTGCGGAATGCCACGTCATCGAGCGCGAGCAGGTCGGCAAGGCGCGGCGCGACCAATTCGGCGCGCGGCGCGAACGCGATGTCATGCGCGGCGTGGGCGAACTTGTTCCACGGGCAGACGCTCAGGCAATCGTCGCAACCGTAGATGCGGTTGCCGATCGCGGCGCGGAATTCGACCGGGATCGGCCCCGCGTGTTCGATCGTCAAGTACGAGATACACCGCCGGGCATCGAGCTGGTATGGCGCGGGAAAGGCGTTGGTTGGACACGCGCGCTGGCAGGCGTTGCAGCTGCCACACGCGTCGCGGCCCGGCGCGGTCGGGGTCAGATCGAGCGTCGTGTAGATCGCCCCGAGGAACAGCCAGCTGCCGTGGTCGCGGCTGACAAGATTGGTGTGCTTCCCCTGCCACCCCAGCCCCGCCGCCTCGGCAAGCGGCTTTTCCATGACCGGCGCGGTGTCGACGAAGACCTTGAGCGGTGCGGGGGCGGCGGTAACCAACCACCCCGCAAGCGCCTTCAGCCGCCGCTTGACGCTATCGTGATAGTCGCCGCCGAGCGCATAAACGCTGATCGCCGCCCGGTCGCCGCGGTCCGCCAGCCGCAGTGGATTGAGCGCCGGGGTGTAGTTGACGCCGAGCATGACGACCGACCTGACATCGGCCCACAGCGCGTGCGGCGAAACACGGCGGTCGGCGGTCGTCGCCATCCACAGCATGTCGCCGTGGCGCCCGGCGGCAAGCCAGTCGCGCAGGCGTTCGCCCGCACGGGGCGCGGCGGCGGCCGGGGCGACGCCGAGCGCGGCAAAGCCGTGGGTCCGCGCGGCGGCGGCGAGACGAGCACTTAGATTCTCCCCCCCTTCCGGGGAAGGATCAAGGCTACCAATCGAGCTTGTCATAATGGACCGGCGGCGGCAGGCCCTCCAGTCGTTCGCCGAGCAGCGGGCGGAAGGTCGGGCGCGACTTGATTGCCGAATACCATTGCCGCGAGGCTTCGTGGCCGTCCCAGTCGATGCCGCCGAGATAATCGGCGACCGAGACCTGCGCCGCCGCCGCAATGTCGGCCAGTCCGAACGCCGGTCCCGACAGCCACCGCCGCCGGTCGAGGAGGAAATCGAGATAGTCGAGGTGGCTCTCCGCTGCCTTTGCCGCACCGCGCACCACGCGCGCATCGGGGGCGATGCGCTCGATCAGCCGCTTGAACATCCGCTCGGCGAGCAGGGGGACGACGACCTCGACATAGAATTTGCCCTCGAACCAAGCCGTTACCCGCCGTGTTTCGGCACGTTCCAAAGCGCCCGAACCGAGCAGCGGCGACCGCTCGACCGTCTCCTCGAGATATTCAGCGATCGCCCCCGAATCGGCGAGTACCGTCGCGCCATCGCGCAGCACGGGGGTCTGGCCGGCGGGGTTGAGATCCATGAAGCCGTCGCGCCGCTCCCACGGTCGTTCGGCGACGAGTTCAACCGGAATGCCCTTCTCGGCACACTGGAAGCGGACCTTGCGGCTAAACGGACAAAGCGTGAAATGATGAAGCTGCCACATGAGCATCGACCCTAGCGCGTGCGTCGCCGCCGCGTCACGGGGATAGTTCGGTTTAGGCGTTGATCATCGGACGCTGACGCGAAAACCACCGGGCGTGACGACAAGA
>JBBRQR010000367.1:0-2061 GCA_038226115.1 Sphingomonadales bacterium
CGAATGCGAGCGCAAAATCGGCGTCGGGAGCGGCGACGAGCGCGGCGCAGCGCCGGGTGAATTCGCGCGGCAGGTGGCGTTCGGCGGCGGCGAGGAGCATCCGCTTTTCCCCCGCCCGCGCCGTTGGGTCGGCGGTGAAACGAAAGCCTTCGAGGGTGCCGATGACTTCACCTTCGACCGCGACGCTACCGTCTGGGTCGACTTCGACGCGCTGCTCGCCACGGATTTTCAGGTCCTTGAGCAGAACCGCCGTCCGCCGGTCGACGAAGCGTTGGGTCAGCTTGGCATGGAGCGCGTCCGACAGCCGGTTTTCGAGGTCGCGCGTGCGGTCGGCCCATAATGCGCCATCGGCGAGCCAGCCGGGGCGGTGGGCGACATAGGTCCACGTCCGTGCCGCTGCGATTCGGTCGGCGACCTGGCCGATGTCGCCTGCGACATTGTCGAGCGCGGCGACCTCGCTGGCGATCCATGCGGCGGGAAGTGTGCCGTCGCCTTCGCTCAGGTGGCGGAAGACGCGACCGACGAGACGCGCATGCTGTTCCGCCCCCGTCTTGCGGAAATCGGGTAGGCCACACGCCGCCCACAGCCGCGCAATCCGCCCGCGCCCGTGCGCGCGTTCCATCACCCACGGCTCACCTGCCAGGCGCTTCAACACCGCAAGGTCGATCGCATCTTCGCCACGCACAAGTTCCTGGCGCGGCGGGCGTTCGTCGAGCGATCCAATCAGCCGCGGCAAGGTCGTCGTATCGATCCGCGCGTTGCGCCACGTCAGTTGTTCGAGCGCCGGAAAAACATGGCCCTCGATCGCCGCGATCTCCTCCGGCTCGAAGGTCGACACCGCGTCGTGACCGAGCTGGACGACCCCGAATGTCCCGTCCTTTTGAAAGCGTCCGGCACGCCCGGCGATCTGCGCCATCTCGCTGACCGTCAGGCGGCGGTGGCGCTTGCCGTCGAACTTGCCGAGGCCGGCGAAGGCGACATGGGCGATGTCCATATTCAGCCCCATGCCGATCGCGTCGGTCGCGACGAGGTAATCGACCTCGCCCGACTGATACATCGCGACCTGCGCGTTGCGCGTCCGGGGCGACAGCGACCCCATGACGACTGCCGCACCGCCCTTGTGCCGCCGCAGCATCTCGGCGAGCGCATAGACTTCCTGCGCGGTGAAGGCGACGATCGCCGTCCGCCGCGGCAGCCGCGACAGCTTCTTCGGTCCGGCATAGGTCAGCGTCGAAAAACGCGGGCGGGTGATGATCTCGGCGTGCGGCAGGAGGCGGCGGATCAACGGGCGGAGGGTTTCCGACCCCAGGATCATCGTCTCGGCATAGCCGCGCATATGCAGGATGCGGTCGGTAAAGACATGACCGCGCGACGGATCGGCTCCGACCTGCCCCTCGTCGAGCGCGACGAAGGCGACCTCGCGGTCGGTCGGCATCGCTTCGGCGGTGCACAGGAAATAGCGCGCAGTGTCGGGGACGATCTTTTCTTCGCCGGTTATAAGCGCGACCTGCGCTGCGCCTTTGATCGCGACGACACGGTCATAGACTTCGCGCGCCAGCAGGCGGAGCGGAAAACCGATCATTCCGCTGGCGTGGCCGCACATCCGCTCGACCGCAAGGAACGTCTTGCCGGTGTTGGTCGGGCCGAGAACCGCCGTCACCGGGCGGACGTCGGCGGTTCGCATTTGGGGGAGGCGCAAGCCGCTCATCGCCCCGAACTGAGGCTGGGATTGCCCGGATACAAGGCGGGCGGACGGCGGCGCGTAACTCGGCTCATCGCATCCTTTGGGAGGACCATGGGCTTATATGAAAGCTGCCACGCCAGCGCCTGGATTTCAAGTGAACCTTAGAAGTCGCTCGCTTCGCCGCACCGACGGCCCTGAGCAAGTTGACTTGTTGTTAAGCAGGCGACACGACAACGACAGCGTAAGAGCGGGGGTTCGAACGTGTATCAATCTGAAATCAACGGCTTCTCGGCCAGCGCGGGATTTCCCAGCGGGACTGTCGCGGCGTCGCGCCCCGGGCGGGTTATTCTGCTGCCGCGCGAGCGTACACGGGCACC
>JBBRQR010000368.1:0-2060 GCA_038226115.1 Sphingomonadales bacterium
CATGACGATGACGGTCTTGTAGCCGAGCGCATTCGCGACGACGGCGAGGCCGATGCCGGTGTTGCCTGCCGTCCCCTCGACGATCGTTCCGCCGGGCGAAAGGACGCCGCGTTCCTCGGCATCGCGGATGATGAACAACGCTGCCCGGTCCTTGACCGACCCGCCGGGGTTCATGAACTCGCACTTGCCGAGGATCGTGCAGCCTGTGCGCGCCGACGGCCCGCGCAGCACGATCAACGGCGTGTTGCCGATCAGGGCGGTGACGTCGCCAAGGCGAGGGGCGGCGGGTGCGGTCATCGTCAATGGCTTAGACAGCAGTAGCACAGGCGGCAAGCAAGCGATCATTGGTCGCCACCAATCGCCCCTTTGCGGCGGTGGCTCAATCCAAGCTTTGCTTGGCCGCCGCGCTGGCGTTAGGACGACGCCCATGGCCGTTCGCTTGCCCCTGTTGATGACGCTCGCTGCCGCCCTCGCGCTCGCCGCCTGTGGTCGTCCGACAGGCGACGACGGTGCGGTGATCCGGGTCGATATCGTCAGCGGGCCGGACGGCGGTGGCGTCGACGAGGCAATCACCGCCGCGACTCAGGTCGGTCTGGTCGGCTTCGATGCCAGCGGCGGCGTCGTCCCGGGGCTGGCATCGAGCTGGCGCATCGCCGGTGACGGGCGCAGCGTCATCTTCCGCCTGCGCCCGCGTTCGTGGCCCGACGGCAAGCGCGTGACCGCCGCCGATGTCGTCGCATCGTTCCGCCGTGCCGCCGCGCCGGGGAGCCGCAACCGTGCCCGCCCGCTGCTTGCCGCGCTCGACAATGGCGCGGCGGTGCTGCGCGGCGAGCTGCCGCCATCGGCGCTCGGGATCGACGCCCCGGTCGACAGCGTCGTCGAGGTTCGCACCGCAGGCGCGATGCCGGGGCTGCTCGCCCTGCTGGCGCAGCCCGACCTCGCCGTTGTTGCGGCGGGGCCGGGTCGCCCGGCGCTCGGGCCGCTGCGCGTGGCAGACGCCGCCCGCCGTCCGATCGTGCTGACGCGCAACCCGCACGCCGTTCCCGACACGACCCATCTCGCGACGCTCCAGTTGACCCCGGTCGACGACCCCGGTCCGGCGATCGCGCGCTTCGCTCACGACCGGACCGATGTCGTCATCGGCGGCGGTCTCGCCGGGTTCGACGATGCCCGGCTGATGCAGGCGTCGAACGCGCTGCGCGTCGAACCGGCGTGGGGGGTCTATGGCTACCTCGTTAGTGCCAGCGGGCCGCTCGCCGATCCGCGCGTCCGCCGCGCCTTGGCGATGGCGGTCGAGCGCGACGGTCTCGGCAGCCGCCTGTTCGGCGTCGCGCTGGCCCCCGTCCTCGGCCTCGTTCCGCCGCTGCCGAGCGAGCCTGCGCCTGCGCTTCCCGACTGGGCGATCGATGCCCCGGCAGCGCGTCTCGATCTCGCGCGGCAGCTGCTCACGGCCGCCGGGTTCGGGGCGGCGACGCCGCTGACGGTGACGATCAGCCTGCCCGACGCCCATGAACACGCCGCGATCGCCGCCGCCGTGGCGAGCGACTGGGCGCGGATCGGGGTTCGGACGCTGACCATCGTCCGCTCGCCCGCCGGTCATGCGCTGGCGGTGGCGCGCGGGACGTTCGAGCTTGCGGTCAGCGAACGCAGCGCGCCGTTCGACTCGCCGCTCGCCTTTCTTACCCCGTTCGCGTGCCGGGCGGCGGGCAGCGGCGGCTATTGCAATCCCGGTGCCGATGCCTTGGTCGCCGCCGCGCGTGGCGCCCCCGACGCGACCACGGCGACGACGACGTTGGCGGCGGCAGAGGCGGCGATGGTCGCCGACACGCCGATGATCGCGCTGTTCGCGCCGATCCGCTGGGCGCTGGTGTCGCGGCAGGTCACGGGATGGTCGGCGAACGCGGCGGGGCGGCACCCGCTCGCTCTCCTCGTCATCGACCGTCGGACGAAGCGCTGATCGCGCGCCCGTAAACCGATTGGGTTCGTTCGGCGATGGTCGGCAGGCGCTTGGACATGGCGTCTGGCGCGCGGAAGCTCACACGGTGCGGGGGTCGAATCAG
>JBBRQR010000369.1:0-2045 GCA_038226115.1 Sphingomonadales bacterium
CGCGCGAGGAGGCCCGCCGCGAGCGCGTCGACGAACGCGACGTGCGCGGGGATCGTGAAGACGGTCGGGGCGACCTTCACCCGGCGGCGAGCAGGGTTTCGGTCTCGCCGACCGCCGCCGGAGTTCCGACGTGAAACCACAGCCCGCCATGGACAACGCCGTACAGGCGACCGTTGGCGAGGGCCTTGTTGTAGACGCGGTTGAGCGAGAACGGCGCCACCGCCTCGCCGTCGAACAGCCGCTTGGCGAGCAGCTGAACCCCGGTAAAGACATAGGGCGCGACGCGGTGTTCGACCCGCCGCCGGAGCGCCCCGACCGAGTTCATGTAGAAATCGCCGCGTCCGTCGTAACCGCTCGCCCGCGCCAGCGGCACGACGAGCAGCAGCGCGTCCATCGCCCGGTCGTCCCACCGCTGCGCCAGCAGGTGGAGCGTATCGATCGACCCGTCGACCCATAGATTGTCGCTGTTGACGACATAAAACGGGTCGGCACCAAGCAGTGACAGCGCATTGGCGACGCCGCCGCCGGTTTCGAGCAGTTGATCTCGTTCATCTGAAATGGTCACCGACGGCGCGGTCCGGGCGGCGAGATGGGCCTCGACCTGCTCGGCGAAATAATGGACGTTGACCACCGCGTTCGCCACCCCGGCGGCGGCGAGATGATCGAGCGCACGGTCGAGCAACGTCGTCCCCGCAACTTCGACGAGTGGCTTCGGTCGCGTCGCCGTCAACGGACGCATCCGCTTGCCGAGCCCGGCGGCGAGCACCATCGCCGCCTGCGGCACCGTCGCATCGAGTTCGGGCCGCAGCGCGAGAGGAACGGCGAAGCGGGTCATGCCCACCGCCCGGCGCGCGCGGCGGTAGGGACGTTGGCCGCAAACCACGCGGCGATCGGGGCGAGCGCCGGGTGGCGCAAATTGCCCTCAAGCAACCGCCACATCCGCGGGTGACGCTCGACATAGCCCGTTCGTCCGTCGCGGTCGCGGAGGCGGGTGAAGATGCCGATGATCTTGGTATTGCGCTGTGCGCCGAGCACTTCGTAGGCGGCGCGGAAGCGGTCGCCGTCGGCAATCCCGCACGCCGCGATGTAGCGCGCGATCATGTCCGCCTCGAGCTCGGGCGCGACGTCGCGGCGGGCGTCCTGGAGCAACGACACGAGATCATAGGCGGGATGTCCGGCCAGCGCGTCCTGGAAGTCGAGCAGGCCGAGGCCGCGCACGCCGGGTCGGTCGAGCAGCATTAGATTGTCGGCGTGATAGTCGCGCAGGGTCAGCACCGGGGCCGCCGCCGTCTCCGCCACCACCGCGCCCCATGTCGCGCGCCACGCCGCGTCATAACCGGCGGCCTCGGCCAGCCCGACCGCGGGCAGATACCAATCGGGGAACAGCCGCACCTCACGCAGCAGTTCATCCTCGTCATAGGGCCGAAGCGCAGGCGCGGGGTGCTGATGCAGGGCGGCGAGGAGGTCGATCGCCGCTTCGTAGGTCGCACGTTCGCGCGTCGGCTGGGCAGCGAGCACTGGCGTCGCGCGCGCATCGCCGAAATCGTCGAGGAGAATCAGCCCCATGTCGAGATCGACGCCTAGCGGGCGGGGCACCGAGAAGCCGAGACTGTCGAGCATCGCGCCGACACTGAGGAAGGGCCGGCTGTCTTCGTCCGCCGGCGGCGCATCCATCAGCACAGCGGTGCGGTCGGTATCGTGGACACGAAAGTAGCGGCGAAAGGAGGCATCGCCCGCCAGCGGCACGATCCGCGCGCCATTCCAACCGTGGCGCGCGAGGAAGGCGGCGGCACCTGCCGGTGGGATCATGGCTGCGACCCCGGTGGCAGCGGCGGTGGCGGCGGCGGTCGCAGTGGCGACAGGGGCAGGTGCGGTCGCAGCGGCGACAGGGGCAGGTGCGGGTCGGGCGGCCATCGTCCCTCCCAAGACGGCGGCAGTCGCCAAGTCAAGGTCCGCGTCGCGTCACCCGCTCGATCGAGGCGCAGGCGCAGCGCGTCGGCGAGCAGCCGGTCGCCCATCCGCTCGGGCCATTCGATGATCGTGAC
>JBBRQR010000370.1:0-2042 GCA_038226115.1 Sphingomonadales bacterium
AGCTGATCGTCTTCGGCGACGACCGCGAACAGTGTCGCCTCCGTTTGAAGCGTGCGCTCGAGGAGTTTGTCATCACCGGGGTTAAGACGACGATTCCGCTCCATCAGGCGCTGCTCGACGACCCCGACTTCATCGCGGGCGACTATTCGATCAAATGGCTCGAACGCTGGTTGGCAGAGCGGGCGGCGACATGATCCGGGCTGCGCTGGCTGCCCTCATGGTTGCGACTGCTGCCGGAGCGCAAATTGCGCCACCCGCCGCCATCGCACCGCCCGCCGTCGTACCGGCCACGCCTGCCGCGCCCCTCCCCGTCGAGGTGACACCGCCTGCCGCGCCGGTTGCCCCCAAGGTTGCCACGCCGGTTACGCCGTCGCCTGCCGCTTCTATCCCCGCCAAGCCTGTCGTGCCGCCGGTCGGCCCCGGTCAGGTCCGTGTCCGCATCGTCACCGCCGCCGGGACGATCACCCTCGACCTCGACCGCGCCCATGCCCCGCTGACGACGGCGAACTTCCTGCGCTATGCCGACCAGCACCGCTTCGACGGGACGACCTTCTACCGCGCCGACACCGTCGACCGTGCGACCCACCTCGGGCTGATCCAGGGCGGGGTGCGCGGTGACCCCAAGCGCAGCCTGCCGCCGGTCGCGCACGAACCCACCAGCAAGACCGGACTGGCCCATGGCGAAGGGACGATCTCGATGGCACGCCTCGCGCCGGGCACCGCGCACGGCGACTTTTTCATCACGACCGGCCCGCTGTCGGCGCTCGACGCGCATCCGCAGGCATCGGGCGACAATGCCGGGTTCGCCGCCTTTGGGCAGGTCGTCGATGGCATGGATGTCGTTCGCCGCATCCTGTCCGCCCCCGTCGGACCCGGCGGCGAAGGCGCAATGCGCGGCCAGTTGATCGCAAAGCCAGTCAAGATCGTCGTGGTCAAACGCGGGGGTTAAAACACCGCGTGGTCGCGCCGATCGTCGGCAACATCGCCCCGAACCAGCGCGGCATAATGGTCGGCTAACGTCACCGTTCCCGTCGCCGGCGTCGCCACCGGATCGAAGCGCCCTGCCACAGCGTCCCACACCAGCATCGATTCGGTGGCGTAGTATCGCCCGATCCGCGCGAGTTCGGCCTTGGCTGCGAGGCTCGGAACCACTCGTCCCAAGAGGCTCAGCGCGCCGATAGTCGCGTCGAGCAGGCGAACGGGGACATGGCTGAAGCGCGGCGCGACGCCTGCCGCCGCGAACAGCGCCGCACCCTGTTGCAGCGGGGTCAACGCCGGTCCCGGTCCGCCGATGGGCAGGACGACATTCCACTTCGCCGGGTCGTCGAGACAGTCGGCGATAAACCCGGCGAGGTCATCGTCGGCAATCGGGGTACACGCCGTCAGCGCGCCGTCGCCGAAGACGAGGAATGCCTTGCCCCGCCGGATACGGCCAAGCTGCCCCGACAGCGATTTGAAATACGCCGTCGGGCGCACAACGGACCAGCGTAGCCCCGACGCCGACAATGCCACTTCGAACGCGAGTTTGGCGTGCTGGAACGCGAGGCGAGGCTTCTGCACGCAGATCGCCGACAACAGGACGAAGTGCGCCACCCCGGCCGCGCGCGCCGCCGTCAGCGCGGCAAGGTTGGCATCGTGGTCAATCGCCCATGCGTCGTCAGGCGCGCCCGTCCGCGACGCGAGGCACGAGATCACCGCAGCCATGCCGGTCACTGCAGCGCGAAGGGTCGCAGCGTCGGTCGCCGATCCAACCACGACGGTCACGCCCGCCTGTGGCGCAAAGGTCGATTGCGCCCGCACCAGCGCCGTCACCGCATGGCCGCGCACCGTCAACGCGCGCACAGTCGCCCGCCCGATTGTCCCCGTCGCACCCAGAACGAGGACGCGGCGTGCCGATGGGGAGTAAAGCGCGGAAGGGGGTGTCACCCGCAAACTGTACCCCCTCAACGCCGCGTTGCCACCGCTTATCAGCTTCCCGCGCGCGACCGGAATGTATACTATCGCAGTAACGAACGTGGGGGACTGGCGATGCGGACGGCGAT
>JBBRQR010000371.1:0-2035 GCA_038226115.1 Sphingomonadales bacterium
GAGGGCTGTCCGCGCGCGGCCCAAAACCTTCATCGGCGAGGTGCATCAGGCGATCCGCCGGGCGGGCGGCAATCCCAATCGTCTGGCCGGGACGGGGACGGGAAGCGGGCGGTTCAACGCGCGCGGACGGGGCGCTCAGATCGCGGCGGGATTGAAGGGCCGGAACGGTTGGAGCCGGGACGGAAGCGGCGTCCGCACCCGCTCGCGCCGGGTGGCGGTGAAGGCCCGTGTGGTGAAGCTCAATCCGCAGCGCGGCGCGGCGCGCGGATGGCAGTTCATCAGCGGCAAGGCGGTGGACGCGCATCTTCGCTATCTGGAGCGTGACGGCGTGACCCGCGACGGCGAAAAGGGCCAAGACTATTCCGCTGACAAGGATATCGCCGATGGGCCGGCCTTCCTCGACCGGGGCCGGGAGGATCGTCACCAGTTTCGTTTCATCGTCTCCGCCGAGGAAGGCGTGGAGCTGTCCGACCTTCGTGCGACCACGCGCGACCTGATGACCCAGATGGAAGCGGACCTGGGAACCAGGCTAGACTGGATTGCGGTCGATCACCACAACACCGGCCACCCGCACACTCACGTTCTGATGCGCGGTGTCACCGACGACGGCAAGATGCTCAACATCGCCGGGGATTACATCGCCCACGGCGTCCGCGAACGGGCGAGCGAGATCGTAACGCTGGAACTGGGCCGCCAGACCGAGCAGGAGGTCAGCCAGCAGCTTGAGCGCGAGGTCGATGCCGAGCGGTTCACCCGGCTTGACCGGATGCTGATCGCTTCGCACGAGCGCGACGAGTTATCCGACCTGCGGCCCGACAAGGACATGGTTGAGACCGCCCGGCGGAACCGGGCGCTGCTGATCGGACGCGCCCGCAAGCTGGAGCGGATGGGGCTGGCGACCGAACATACGCCGGGTATGTGGACCATATCGGCCCGCACCGAGCCGATGCTGCGCGAGCTGGGCACGCGCGGCGACATCATCAAGACCATGCATCAGGCGCTGGAGCGGGAGGGCATCGCGGAGCAGCGGGCGTATGCGGGCTACTCTGTGCATCGCGCCATCCCGACCGAACGCATCGTCGGTCGCGTTGTCGCAAAGGGGCTGGGCGGCGACGAGCTCGGCGAACGAATCGGCCTCACCATCGACGGTGTGGACGGGCGGGTTCACCATCTTGAGGTTCCGGCTACCAAGATCGAGGATATTAGGCGCGGCAGCATCGTGGCCGTTGAACCGCCGCCGAGCTCGCCGCGTGCAGCCGATAGGAACATCCTAGCAGCGACCGATGCGAACGGTATCTACAGTCCGGCGGCGCATCGTGAACAGGCGCTGGCACGGCTCGGAGCCGATGACGCGGACGCCTATGTCCGCAGCCATGGGCGGCGCCTGGAGGCGCTGCGTCGCGCCGGGATCGTCGAGCGCGTTCATGCCGAGCACTGGACCATTCCCGCCGACCTTCCCGAACGCGGCCTCGCCTATGATCGTCAGCGGTTCGGCAATGGCTCGCGCATCGACGAGCTGTCGCACCTGACACTCGATCGGCAGGTGCGCCATGAAGGCGCGACCTGGCTCGACCGAGTCATGCTGGGCAAAAGCGAGACTATGCCTCACACTGGCTTTGGCGGCGACGTGCGCGCCGCCTGGGACGCCCGCAAGCAGGCGCTCGCCGACATGGGCTATGTCCGCGATCTTGGCGGCGGTAAGTTCCGCGCGCCGACCGACCTTATCGACAAACTGGAGCGGGCCGAAATCAATCGCTCGGGCAAGAAGTTTGCCGCTGAACGCGGCCTCGAATGGCAGTCCACAGCAAACAGCGACCGTGTGTCGGGCAGGCTTGTCGGTCAGGCCCAACTCGCCAGCGGGCGGTTCGCCATGATCGATAACGGTATGGGGTTCCAGCTCGTGCCGTGGAACGACAGCCTGGGCAAACGCCTCGGCCAGCACGTTGACGGCATCCCCATGCCCGGCGGCGGCATCGACTGGACGCTCGGACGGAGCAGAGGGATCGGGCTGTAGGAGTCCAAATTCAAACGGCCA
>JBBRQR010000372.1:0-2003 GCA_038226115.1 Sphingomonadales bacterium
CATCGCGCGCGCGGTCCTCGTCGGCGCGGGCGCGGTCGGCGGCGTCATCGATCGCCGCCCGCGCGGCGTCGGCAGCAGCGGCGACCTCGTCACCGACGATGCCGCCAAGGTCGGGAACGAACGACCGCACCGGCGGCGGGCCCAGCGTCCCGTCGTGGGTCAGCGCGGCGACCATGAACTTGTGCCACAGCTTCGCCGGGACGGTCCCGCCGACGACCGCGCCGGTCATGGGTGAGTTGTCGTCGTTGCCGACCCAGACGCCGACGACGAGGTCACCGGCGAAGCCGATGAACAGCGCGTCGCGGTGGTTCTGCGTCGTCCCCGTCTTGCCATAGGTCGCGATCGGCAGCGTCGCGGCATTGCCGGTGCCGTGGCGGACGGCCGACTGGAGCAGTTCGAGCATCGGCGCGCGTTCGGGCCATGGCGCGGCATCGGCGACCGCGCCGCGCACGCGGTCGATCAGCCCGGCGCTGCGCGGGTTGGCGATCCCGACCGGCTTGACCGGATACTGGCCGTTGGCAACGGCCGCATAGGCGCTCGTCAACTCGATCAGCGGCACCCCCGACGTACCGAGCGCGAGCCCCTCGTAATTCGACAGCGGCACCGTCACCCCGAGCAGCCGCGCTTGTTTGCGGACGGCTTCGACGCCGACCTCGTGCATGATCTTGGCGGCGGCGACGTTCGACGACGCGGCAAAGGCGGTGGCGAGGCTGATCCGCCCGCGATATTTGCCCTCGTCGTTCTTCGGCGACCAGCCGTCGATCGTCACCGGCGCATCGTCGATCGTCGTCGATGTCGTCATCCCCGAATGAAGCGCGGCAAGATAGACGAACAGCTTGAACGACGACCCCGGCTGGCGCAGCGCCTGCGTCGCGCGGTTGAACGACGTCGCGCGGTAGTCGGCCCCGCCGACCATCGCGACGACGCGCCCGTCACGGCGCATCGCGACGAGCGCCGCCTGGTGGACGTTGGCCCCCTTCAGCCCCGCGAGCGTGTCGGCGACCGCGCGTTCGGCGGCCTTTTGCAGCACCGGATCGAGCGTCGTCGCCACCGCGACATCGCCGTATTGACCGGCGTCGATACTGCTGCGTGCTTGCGGCAGCACCCAATCGGCGAAGTACGATCCGGTCGGCAGCGTCTCGCGCCCGCGTGTTACCCGCGCCGGGGCGACGTGGTCGGCCTGCGTTTCGGTCAACGCGCCGGTGGCGACCATTGCGCCGAGGACGACGCGCTCGCGGTCCTGCGCGGCCTGCAGATGACGGCTCGGCGCGAGGCGCGACGGGGCCTGGACCAGCCCCGCGAGCATCGCCGCCTGCCCGACGCTGAGATCGGCGGGGTCGCGGTCGAAATAGGTGCGCGCGGCGGCGCGAAGGCCATAGGCGCCCTCGCCGAAATAGACGCTCGACAGGTAACGCGACAGAATCTCGTTCTTGGTCAGGCGGCTTTCGAGGTAGAAAGCGATGATGACTTCCTGGAGCTTGCGCTTGATCGTGCGGTCGCCGGTGAGGAAGCTCGTCTTCGCCAGCTGCTGCGTCAGCGTCGATCCGCCTTGGCTGACCCCCCCGGCGGCGGCGTTGCGGAACAGCGCGCGGGCGATGCCCTGCGGGTCGATCCCCCAATGCGAATAGAAGCGCCGGTCCTCGATCGCGATGATCGCGGCGGGGACGTATTTCGGCAGCTCGGCGATGGTAACCGGGGCCTCCTTATAGTCGCCGCGCCGCGCAATCGCGTGGCCGGTGGCGTCGAGGAG
Source organism: Sphingomonadales bacterium (assembly GCA_038226115.1). Taxonomy (GTDB): domain Bacteria; phylum Pseudomonadota; class Alphaproteobacteria; order Sphingomonadales; family Sphingomonadaceae; genus Polymorphobacter_B. Next base: position 1,751 of record JBBRQR010000372.1, read on the forward strand.
AACGAGGCTGGGGTTCTTGAGCGGTTCGAGCGCGCGCCCGAGCGGAGCGGTGACGACGAGCCAGACGCCGAGCGCGACGATGATCAGAACGATGGCGGCGAGGATCGCCTTCCACCAGCGGCGGACGAAGCGGCGAGGCGCGGGCGGCGTCGGATCGGGGAACAGCGGCTCGCCGCGGTCGTAACTCGCGATCGCCGCGTTGACGCGGGCGCGGCGCGCAGCGTTTTCATCGGCGAAGGGGGTCATCGTGCCA
>JBBRQR010000373.1:0-2002 GCA_038226115.1 Sphingomonadales bacterium
CGCCGTCAGCGCCGTCCGCGCGGCGGTTCCCGGCGTCACGCGCGTCGGCCTGCTTGCGGTCGAGGCGACGCAGGCCTCGCGGATCTATCACGACGGCTTCGGCCCCGAAGTGACGATCCTCGCCCCCGACATGGCGGCGTTCATGCCGCTGATCTTCGCGGTCAAGTCGGGCGATACCGGACCGGCGGTGCGCGCGGCGATGGCGGCGCAGGCGGCGGCGCTGGTTGCGGCGGGGGCCGAGGTCCTGCTCGCGGGCTGCACCGAAGTTCCGCTCGTGTTCGGCCCCACCGACGCGACCGTGCCCGTCGTCAGCGCAACCGACGCGCTCGTCACGGCGACACTCGCCGCCGCGCTTTAACCGAAAAAGTCGAGCAGCGCCGCGAGCGTTTCGCCCGGGGCTTCCTCGGGCAAGAAATGTCCGCACGGCAGCGCATGGCCGCGTACGTCGGTGGCATAGTCGCGCCAGACCGCAAGCGGGTCGAACCGGTGCCCGACCAACCCCCGCTCGCCCCACAACACGAGCAGCGGCGCGGCGATTTTCGTCCCCACCGCAAGCGTCGCCGCGTCGTGCGCGTAGTCGACCGTCGACCCGGCGCGGTAATCCTCGCACGTCGCATGGATGCCTTCGGCGTTGGCAAAGCCTCGCCGGTATTCGGCGCGCGCTTCGGACGTGAACGGCTCGGCGCTCCCGGCCCAGCGCCCGAAACACATGTCGAGCCACACGTCGGGCGCGCCGCCGATCAGCGCCTCGGGGATCGGCGACGGCTTGGTCAGCATGAACCAGTGGAAATAAGCGTCGGCGATGACGCGGTCGGTCGCGTCGTACAGCGCCTTGGTCGGGACGATGTCGAGCACCGCCAGCCTCGTGACGATCGCGGGATGATCGAGCGCCATCCGGTACGCGACGCGCGCGCCCCGGTCGTGACCAGCCACCGCGAAGCGCGCGTGACCGTGGCTCGCCATGACGCGGACGAGATCGGCGGCCATCGTCCGCTTCGAATAATTACCGTGGTCGGCGTCGCCCGGTGGCTTGGCCGAGTCGCCGTATCCGCGCAGGTCGGGGGCGACGACGGTGAAGCGTTCGGCGAGCGCGGCCGCCTGTCGGTGCCACATGACATGCGTCTGCGGATAGCCGTGGATCAGCAGCAGCGGCGGGCCATCGCCCTTCGTCCACCACGCAATCGCGACGCCGTCGACGTTGGTTGTGCCGCGTCGATAACCGTCGAACATCATTTGGCGAACAACCGGGCGATGTCGCGAAACGCCTTGAATTCGAGCGCGTTACCGGCGGGATCGAAGCAGAACATCGTCGCCTGCTCGCCCGGCTGTCCGACGAACCGGACGTGCGGTTCGATCTCGAACACTGTTCCTGCCGCCGCCAGCCGGTCGCGCAGGGCCTCCCATTCGTCCCACCCGAGCACCAGTCCGAAGTGCGGGACCGGCACCGCGTCGCCGTCGACGGCGTTGCGATGGATCGCGCTCGGCGGCGCAAGGTGGACGACGAGCTGATGGCCGTGGAAATCGAAGTCGACCCACGTTGCCGAAGACCGCCCCTCGGCACACCCGAGCACCCCGCCATAAAAGGCGCGCGCGGCGGCAAGATCGTCGACCGCCGTGGCGAGGTGGAATCGCGGGAGCATCACGGAACATTGCACGGCAGGGGGCACACTTGAAGTCGCAAAATTCGCGCCCAAATTATGGCTGTTGCCTGCCTTCGGGGGGCGGCGCTTCATGCCACATCATTGCTTTGAAAGGATGATTTCATGCGTACCTTCGACATCTCCCCGCTGCTGCGCGCTTCGGTCGGGTTCGAGAACCTGAACCGCCTCGTCGACCTCGCCGCCCGCGGCGACTCGAGCGACAACGGCTATCCCCCTTATAACATTGAGAAAACTGGCGAGGGTAGCTACCGCGTTGCGATGGCGGTCGCCGGGTTCGCGCGCGGCGAGCTCGACCTGACCGTCCAGGAGAACACGCTGATCGTCACGGGCACCGCTGCCGA
>JBBRQR010000374.1:0-2000 GCA_038226115.1 Sphingomonadales bacterium
CACGTCGACCGCGCGCCGGTGGTGTATGAGTACACGCTCCGCCTCAACAGCGTCGGCACCTTCCACCTGCCGCCGACGCGGGTCGAGGCGCTGTATTCGCCCGAGATGTTTGCCCTGGTGCCGAACGCCGATGTGACGGTCGCGGCCAAGCCGTGACGCTTTGGGAGCGCGGGTGGCGGCGGCCTCGGGTCGTCGCGGGCCTCGTCGTGATACTGGTGCTGGCAGCTGCTGTCGTCATCGCCACCACCCCGCCCGCGCCACCTTCCTTCGCCGCCGTCCGCGCCGGATGGAGCACTTCGGAAGCGCGCCTGCTCGCCCGCGATGGCCGCGTCCTCGACGTCGTTCGCGCCGATGCCACGACCCGGCGATTGGCGTGGGTAGCGTTGACTGACGTCGCCGCGCCGTTCGTCGCCGCCGCCATCGCCGCTGAGGACCGGCGGTTCGCCGTACATCACGGCGTCGACTGGCGCGGGGTCGGTGGCGCGGTCCGCGACCGACTGACCGGGCGGCGCGGGCGGGGGGCAAGCACGATCACGATGCAGCTTGCGGGTCTCCTCGCCGACCGGCGCGGCGGCAGCCGGTCGTGGCTCGACAAGGTTACCCAGGCGCGCGCCGCGCTGGCGCTCGAACACCGCTGGACCAAGGCGCAGATCCTCGAGGCGTGGGTCAATTTGCTGCCGTTTCGCGGCGACCTCGTCGGCATCGACGCGGCGGCGCGGGCGCTTGCGGGCAAGCCGCCGACGGCGCTCGACGCGACCGACGCGCGCGTCCTCGTCAGCCTGCTCCCCGCGCCGACGGCGACCCCGGCCCGCGTGGCAGCGAGGGCGTGTGCGACGAGTGCTATCCCCTGTGCCACGCTCCAACTCCGCACCGCCGAAATGCTCGGCCCCCGGAGCGCATTGCCCGATCCCGGTCTTGCGCCGCAGGTCGCGGCGCGGCTGCTTGATGGGCGGCGCAGCGTCACGACCACCCTCGACGCCGACCTGCAGGCGTTCGTCGCCGACACCCTCGCGCGCCAACTCGCGAGCCTTTCCGGGCGCAACGCGCGCGACGGGGCGGCGATCGTCGTCGACAATGCCAGCGGCGACATCCTCGCCTATGTCGGGTCGGGCGGGGCGGAATCGCGGAGCGGCGCGGTCGACGGTGCGCGCAGCCCACGCCAGGCGGGGTCGAGCCTCAAGCCGTTCCTGTACGAGCTCGCGATCGAGCGGCGTTTGCTGACCGCCGCGTCGGTCCTCGACGATGCGCCCGTCGACCTCGATACCGCGTCGGGCCTCTACATCCCGCAGAATTACGATCGCAGCTTTCGCGGGCCGGTCAGTGTCCGCTCGGCGCTTGGCAACTCGCTCAATGTCCCCGCCGTGCGGACGTTGCTGCTGGTCGGCGTCGACGCCTTCCGCGACCGGTTGTTCGACGCGGGGTATCGCGGGATCAGCCGTGACGGCGACTATTATGGCTTCTCCCTCGCGCTCGGATCGGCCGAGGTGACGCTCGTCGAGCAGGCGGCGGCGTATCGGGCGCTCGCGCGCGGCGGACGCTGGTCGGCCCTCCGCCTCGAGCCCGGTCCCGCGTCGCCCGACCGCCGGGTGATGGACGCAACCGCGAGCGCGATCGTCACCAACATCCTGTCCGACCGCGCCGCGCGCTCGGCGACCTTTGGCCCCGACAACGGCCTCGAGCTGCCCTTCCCGGCGGCGGTCAAGACCGGCACATCGAAGGCGTTGCGCGACAATTGGTGCATCGGCTTTTCCGACCGCTTCACCGTCGCCGTGTGGGTCGGCAACTTCGAGGGCGACGCGATGGGCGCGGGCGTGTCGGGCGTCGTCGGCGCGGCCCCGGTGTGGCGCGCGGTCATGCTCCACCTCCACCGCGACGCGCCGGGAGGGGCGCTCGGCCAACGCGGCGAGGCGCGCAATGTCCGCTTCGACCCCGCGATCGAGCCGCCGCGCCGCGAGTGGTTCATTCCCGGCACCGCCCTCGACACCGTCCGCGTCGCCGCC
>JBBRQR010000375.1:0-1976 GCA_038226115.1 Sphingomonadales bacterium
GGTGGTTGGTCAAGCCTTCTGGTTCTGCTTGCCTCGTGTCCGGCGCATGCTTTCGCCGGCGAGCTCGATGCGGTGGGCATTGTGAACGAGACGGTCCAAGATGGCGTCGGCATAGGTCGGATCGCCGATTATTTCGTGCCATCGGTCTACTGGAAGCTGGGAGGTAATCATCGTGGAGCGGCGTCCGTAGCGTTCCTCGAGGATTTCCAGGAGATCGTGACGGGCGGCGGCGTCGAGCGGCTCCAAGCCCCAGTCATCGAGAATGAGCAGATCGGCGCGGCCCAGGTTGCGCAGAAGACGCGGATGGCGACCGTCGCCACGCGCCAGGGCGAGGGCCTCGAAGAGCCGGGGCACGCGTTGATAGAGGACCGAGCGGTTGTCGCGACACGCCTTGTGGCCGAGCGCCGAGGCCAGCCAGCTCTTGCCGACGCCGGTTGGGCCGATGAGCGCCAGATTATCGTGAGCGTTGATCCATTCGCCCTCGGCCAGCTTTTGGAACAGGGCGCGGTCAAGACCGCGGGGATTGCGATAGTCAACATCTTCGACGCAGGCCTGCTGACGCAATTTGGCGACGCGCAGCCGCGCCACGAGGCGCTTGTCCTGTCGCCATGATGTTTCGCGATCAAGCAGGAGCCCCAGCCATTCGTGATGGCCGAGGCCGTCGGCTTCACCGCCGGCCGCTATCTCGGCGAAGGCCTTGGCCATGCCATGCAGGCCAAGGGCGTGAAGTTGGTCGAGAGTTGGATGTTTGAGCAAGTTCGTCTCTCCTAATTGTAGTAGCGCGGACCACGGATGTTGGAATGCAGGATCGGCGTTCCGTCCGTGACGCGCTTTTGCGCGGGGCGTCGATCGAGGTGGTTGTCGAGGATGGATTTCACCGAACCGTAGGTACGGGCGCCGATGTCGATGGCGCGGTCTGCCGCCGCCTCGAGACGCCCGGTACCATACGGCCGGGCCAGCCGAACGATCCCCAGGCAGGCGCGAAAGCCCTGTTCTGGATGTGACCTTTGCTCCAGGATCAGCTCGCAGAGTGCCGCCGTCGCCGGTCCGATCAGGCGTGCGTCGGTACGGATGCGCTCGATTGTCCAGCCAGCGTAACGCCGATGGCTGGACGGCATGTGTTCGGGGATGGTCGTGTGTTTGTGATTCCCGCTCATGCGCATGTGCGCGGCGATCCGCTCGCCCTTGAGGAATATTTCGACCGTCCTCGCGGTCAGCCGCGCGTCGACCTCGGCGCGGGCGAAGCGATGGGGGACGCTATAGTAATGAGCGGCGACCTCGATGTGATAGTCGATACCGACGCGGCGCATCCGCCATTCGGAGAACTCGTAAGGTTCGCTCGGAAGGGACTTCAGCGCTGGGCGATCGATCTGTTCGAGCAATTGCCGGCGCGTTACGCCGAGCCGCCGGATCTGGCGCTCTTCGTTGAGATGCGTCATCAGATCGGCGATCGCCGCATTGACCTCCGCCAGGCTGTAAAAAATTCGATGGCGCAACCGCCCGAGAAGCCATCTCTCAACGATGAGCACCGCCTGCTCGACTTTTGCTTTATCCCTCGGACGTCTCGGCCTCGCTGGCAAAATGGCGGTGTCGTAATGCGCCGCCATCTCGGCGTAGGTTCGATTGACCTGAGGGTCGTAGAGACAAGCCTTGATAACAGCGGTCTTGGTATTGTCCGGCACCAGCAAATGCGGAACGCCGCCGATCACCTCGAGGGCGCGGACATGGGCGTCGATCCAGTCGGGCAGCGCCTGCGTCCAGCTCGCGTGCGCAAAAGTGAAGCTCGACGCGCCGAGCACCGCGACGAAGATTTGCGCCTTGCGGATTTCGCCCGTCAGCCGGTCGATGACGACCGGAACCCCATCGCCGGCGTAATCGACGAACAGCCGCTCGCCGGCCGCGTGCGTCTGCCGCATCGTCGGCGACAACTTCGATTCAAAGCCGCGATAGAGCTCGCAAAACCGCGAATAGCTGTA
>JBBRQR010000376.1:0-1972 GCA_038226115.1 Sphingomonadales bacterium
CTCGGCGAGGGCCGGCGATTCTGGTTGCGAATCACGAGTCGTTGTTCGATCCGTGGATCCTGGCGCTGGTGAGTCCGAGGCCGGTGCGGTATATGGCGAAGTCCGAGCTTTGGCGGTGGCGTTTGTTGGGCGTTGCGTTCGAGTCGTTCGGCGCGTTCCCGGTGGAGCGGGGCGCTGGTGACCGTACGGCGATCTCCAGGGCGGCAGCCCTCCTGGAGGATGGTGAGCTGCTTGGGATTTTTCCTCAGGGCACATCGAAGCAGCACCCAGAGCGTCCTTTCCACCGTGGTGCTGCCCGGCTGGCGCTAACGACCGGGGTGCCACTGATTCCCGTGCGGCTGACCGGCACCCGTGGTGTGCCTCGCCTCTGGCCGACGCGGCGGACGCGTGTTCATGTCGGCGAGCCGATCCCCGTCACCCAGGCCCGCCCGACCATTGCCGCAGCCCGCGAACTGACCGCCCACCTCGAACGCCGTATAGCCGAAGCGCCCGCCTGATCCATCATCGCGTAGAAGCGGTTGCTGATCGGCCGGCTCGACCGACTCCAATGAGTCAAACTCCAGTCAAGCCGACGTCGTTTGAGCCATTCCGACCGCGTTTGACGATCTGGTGCGTGTCTATACGGATGATCCTCTGTTCCATCTGACTCTTACACTCCAGGACGAGATGGTGGTGCGAGCCGGATGATCGGCGGCCGCGGACGGCTTGCGCTCAACACCTGAGGCCGCCGCTACCGCGTCAGATAGCCCGCCGCTGAGAGGGTGACTGGAAGCATCGTCGCGACACCGGTCAGTTTCGGGTTGGCCTCAACGGGGAATCCAACTGAACATCGAGTGATGGGAGACAGGATGAAACTTCGTCGGCTGGTGCCTTTGGCCGTCGCGGCATTCGGGGTGTGGAAGAGGATGTCCCCGCAGAGGAAGGCGTCGATCAAGCACAAGATCTCGGACCGCAGCATGAGAAGTCCGCTGGAACCAGGAAGCCGCGCTGATACGTAACGGCTAGCTACGGTCACCAGCTTGAACACGCGTGCCGACGGAAGATTCTCGGCCCTCCAAGGTGCGGTTCTAAAGGACGCGAGTCCGCTCTAAAGGTGCGGCAGGGAGCGTTGGGATCGGTTGATGCCCGCCAGCAGCTCAGTCGCGCTTCGGCAGCGACCAGCCGCCGATGCGGGGCTTTTGGTGCCGCCCTCGCCGCGCGAGGTAGCGGATCGGGGCGCCGACGCCGCCCGCGAGAACGAAGCCGGCGGCGGCTATGCCACCCGCTACGACTGGCAGTTTTGACCTGAAATTGGCCCTCAGGTTGGCGGGCACCTGGCCGAGCTCGCTGCGCAGCTGCTCGACGGCCCCAACCAGGCGCTCCCGCTCGGCTTCGATGTCCCTGAGAACTTGATCGAGTGTGCGGGCGTTCGCGTCTGCCATCATCGCCTCAATGCCTCCCGGGTGAGCTTCGCCTCATGGATCGCCTGGTCGGGCAGCGGCGTCGACACTGTCTTGGCACGGTGAAGCGCCAGCGCGCCGAGTGTAGCGGTGACGGCGAAAAGGATCCCGCTGACAAGAAGGAGCGCGAGCCAGGTCGGGAGGAAGGTCGCGAAGGCCGCCGCGACCGTCGCGAACAGGAAGCCGAGCATCAAGAGCCCGAAGATCACCGCGCCGATGGCAAGCCCAATCGCGATCGCGAATGGTGCGACCTTCCTCTTCAGCTCAACAGCGGCGAGCTCCAGCTGCAGCTTAGCTAGTGAAGAGGCATGCTCCACGACCCGCTTCGCGGCGCCGCGAATCCCGCCCTTTCCAGGCCGTTGCTCAGTCGCGGCTGTGGGCATCGCCCCTCCAGTCTATGTTCTCGATGTCCCGTCGTCCTCGATCACGGTGCTGCATCCCGCCCACCGCTTCTCATCGCCGACTCGAAGCGGATCTCCGCGCTGGGAAGCATCAAACGAGGATTGCATGCCCGCTCACACATGCGGCGAAAC
>JBBRQR010000377.1:0-1953 GCA_038226115.1 Sphingomonadales bacterium
ACGACGGCGAGATCCTCGTCCTCGCCGATGTCGACATCGGGCTCTTCGGCATCCTCGGCGACATCAAGGTCATCATCGTCGGCCTCGATGATCTCACCGTCCTCATTGGTCTTGACGGTCGGCTTGGCGGCTTCGAACGGCAACGGCTGCTTCGACTTGAGCATCGATTCGGGGATCCACGCGGTGCCGCAGTTGATGCAGGTGACGGGATCTTCGTTGCCCAGGTCGTAAAACCGGGTGTTGCACTTCGGGCAGGCACGCTTGGTGCCCCATTCGGGATTGACCATGAGGTACTCCGGCGGCGCGCGGCATGGGCAAAAGACCCTGCGGCGCGATCAGGGGCGGGTCATTGCCACAGGGGCAGGCGACTGTCAAAACGCGAACCTTCGCCCACCTCACCAGGTGCTTATGCCGACACTTTCCCTTCGTGCCGACGGTCCGTTGACCGGCCGCGCAGCCGTCCCCGGCGACAAGTCGATCAGCCACCGTGCCCTGATGCTCGGCGCGCTTGCTGTTGGCGAGACCGTGATCGACGGACTGCTGGAAGGCGAGGATGTTCACGCGACGGCGGGCGCGCTTAGGGCGATGGGCGCCGATATCGTGCGTGAGGCGGGCGGGCGGTGGCGCGTCAACGGCGTCGGCGTCGGCGGCTTGCTCCAGCCCGCGACGGCGCTCGAAATGGGTAATTCGGGAACCTCGACCCGCCTGCTGATGGGGCTGATCGCGAGCCATCCGATCACCGCGACGTTCATCGGCGATGCGTCGCTGTCGGCGCGCCCTATGGGGCGGGTGACGATCCCGCTGGCGGCGATGGGAGCGTGCTTTGCCGCTGCGCCAGGGGGGCGGCTACCGCTGACGATGACCGGGCGGTGTCCAGCAGTGCCGCTGCGCTACGTCCTTCCGGTCGCATCGGCGCAGGTCAAATCGGCGGTTCTGCTGGCTGGGCTCAATACGCCGGGGCGAACCGTCGTCGTCGAGCGCGAGGCAACGCGCGACCATAGCGAGCGGATGCTGCGCGGCTTCGGCGCGACAATCACCATCGAGGACACGCCGCAGGGGCGCGCGATCGGCGTGCTGGGGGAGTCCGAGCTCAAGCCCCAGTCGATCGTCGTCCCCGGCGATATCTCGTCGGCGGCGTTTCCGATTGTCGCCGCACTGATCGTCGGCGGCAGCCGCGTCGAACTGACGGGGGTCGGGATCAACCCGACCCGCGACGGACTGCTCCGCGTCCTTTCCATGATGGGTGCGGACATCGAGGTGACCAACCGACGCGACGTCGGCGGCGAACCGGTCGCCGACCTGATCGTCACCGCCAGCAGCCTGAACGGGATCGACGTCCCGCCCGAAATCGCCCCGGCGATGATCGACGAATTCCCGATCCTGTTCGTTGCCGCCGCCTTTGCCAATGGTCCGACGACGATGCGCGGGATCGGTGAACTGCGCGTCAAGGAGAGCGACCGGATCGCGGTCATGGCCGCCGGATTGACCGCGTGCGGGGTCCGCGTGGAGGAGCTGCCCGACGGGCTGATTGTCCACGGCAGCGGCGGTGTGGCGATCCCCGGCGGGGCAACCGTCGCAGCGCGGCTCGATCACCGGATCGCGATGAGCTTTGCCGTGCTCGGCCTCGGCGCGCGCGCCGCCGTCACGGTCGACGACGCGGCGCCGATCGCGACGAGTTTCCCCGGCTTCGTCGTGCTGATGAAGTCGTTGGGGGCCTATTGCCCGGTGTAGTCGCGGAACCAGTCGACGAATTGCGGGATGCCGTCGTCGATCGCTGTCGTCGGGGTCCAGCCGAGGGCAGCGGTCGTTGCAGCGATGTCGGCATAGGTCGCCGGAACGTCGCCTGGCGGCATCGGTAACAGGTCGCGGACGGCGGTGCGTCCGGTTGCCGCCTCGATCAGCGCGACGACGCGTAGCAGATCCTCGGCGCGGTGATTGCCGAGGTTGTAGACG
>JBBRQR010000378.1:0-1950 GCA_038226115.1 Sphingomonadales bacterium
TCGACCGCGCCCTCGCGAAGACCGCCACAGGCCTCGCGACCGTGACCGTCGTTGCGCCCTAGCCGATCCCCATTCGCGGCCCCAGCCGGATGCGTCCCGCGCGCAACACCCGCAGGCAACCGACGCTGCGCCACGCGAAAGCGGTGAACGCCGGGATTTGCGGCGGATGGCGGGCGAGCGAGGCGAGGAGGCGACCGACATCGGTCTTCCCGCGCGGCCCCATCGCGACTCGTGCCGCCGGGGGCAAGGCATCGTCGACCCGGTCGGAGATGACACGGACGATGAGGAACGGCAGGCGGTGCGCGGCGGCGACCCGCGCCACGACATGGCTTTCCATATCGACCGCGATCGCGCCGTCCGCGCCGAGACGCCGCTTGCGCGCGGGGCCGGCGAGCCCGCCGTCGGCATAGAACCGCCCCTGGCTCGCGGGCAAGGCCGCCGCGACCCGTTCCCGCCAGCCCGCGTCGCAGTCGGCTTCGAAGCCGCCGCTGACACCGGTGCCAATCACCCAGTCGCCGACGTTCAGGCCATCGTGGAGCGCGCCCGCGAGCCCCCAGCTGACAATGCCCGACGCGCGTGGGGCCAGCCCGTCGAGTGCGGTCGCGAGCCATGTCGCATCGCCGCCGCCGGCGACGGCGCGGACATCGCTGCTCGCCGCCGCGCGCGCTTCGGCAGCGACCCCGCAGGCGACAAGGATCATTGTGTGCGCGCCATCATAGGCCCCAGCGCACAAAAGGGTCGTTGGCGTCGGACAGGTTGCGGTAGCGCGCCAGCGCCCACAGCGGGAAAATCTTCGCATAGCCGTGATAGCGAAGGTAGAAAACGCGCGGAAAGCCGCCGCCGGTATAATGATCTTCCGCCCAGATACCGTCGTCGCCCTGGTTCGCCGTCAGCCACGCGACGCCACGCACGACCGCCGGATGCTCTGCCGCGCCGACTGCCATCAACCCGAGCAGCGCCCATGCCGTCTGCGATGCGCGGCTGGCGGCGGGGACATGGCCGGATCGGTCGAGCGCGTAGCTGTCGCAGCTTTCGCCCCAGCCGCCGTCGGCGTTCTGGACCGCAATCAACCAGTCCGCGCCGCGCCGGACGGGGGCGTCGGCGACGGTCAGCCCAGCGGCGTTGAGCGCACACAGCGCCGACCACGTCCCGTAAATGTAATTGACCCCCCAGCGCCCGAACCAGCTGCCGTCGGCCTCCTGCTCGCGGACGAGATAGGAAACCGCCGCGCGCATCCGGTCCGATCCGGCGGGTTCGCCGAGCTGGCCGAGCATCGACACGACCCGCGCGCTGACATCTGCGGTCGGCGGATCGAGCAGTGCGCCATGGTCGGCGAACGGGATGTTGTTGAGGTAATGATAGCTGTTGTCGGCGTCGAACGCGCCCCAGCCGCCGTCCTTGCTTTGTAGCCCCACGGTCCATTCGGTGCCCCGCGCGATCGCCTCGTCATACTTCGACCCGGCGCGTCCGCGCGCGCGGTCGAGGGCGCAGATGACGGCGGCGGTATCGTCGAGATCGGGGTAATGCGCGTTGTTATACTGGAATGCCCAGCCGCCGGGGCGCAGGTCGGGGGCATTGTCGGCCCAGTCGCCGCGCACGATCAGTTCCTGGCGTGGGATCAACCAGTCGAGCCCGCGGTCGGCGGCGGCCTCGGCGGTCGCGCTGCGAACCTCGAGCATCGCGTGCGCGGCGAGCGCGGTGTCCCACACCGGCGACAGACACGGCTGGCAATAGATTTCGCCGTTTGCACGCCGGACGATCAGTTTCTCGACGGCTGCCCGCGCGACATCGCGGTGCGCGGGATCGCCGAGCGCGTCGAACATCATCACGCTGTTTGCGATCGCCGGATAGATCGCGCCGAGGCCGTCGTCGCCGTTGAGCCGCTCGACGACGAAGGCGACGCATTTGTCGATCGCACGGCGGCGCAGGCGCTTGGGCCAAAGCCCGTCA
>JBBRQR010000379.1:0-1941 GCA_038226115.1 Sphingomonadales bacterium
CAGACGATCGCGATCCGCGAGAACCATCAGCGCGTTGCGCCCGAGCATCTGTTGAAGGCGCTGCTCGACGACGACGAAGGCCTTGCTGCGAACCTTATCCGCGCCGCCGGGGGCGAGCCGAAAGCGGCGGCACAGGCGACCGACCTCGCGCTCGCCAAGATCGCCAAGGTCAGCGGCAGCGGCGCGCAAAACCTGCAATGGGACAATGACACCGTCCGCATTCTCGACTCCGCCGAGGCGATCGCGGCAAAGGCGAAGGACAGCTTTGTGCCCGTCGAGCGCATCCTGATGGCGATTGCACTGGCGACGACGACCGCTGCGGGCAAGGCGTTGGCTGCGGCGAACGTCACCGCAACCGCGCTCAACACCGCGATCGACGCCGTCCGCAAGGGCCGCACCGCCGACAGCGCCAACGCCGAGGCCGGGTTCGATGCGCTCAAGAAATACGCGCGCGACCTGACGCAGGCGGCGCGCGACGGCAAGCTCGACCCGGTCATCGGGCGCGACGAGGAAATCCGCCGGACGATTCAGGTCCTTGCGCGCCGGACCAAGAACAACCCCGTTTTGATCGGCGAACCCGGCGTCGGCAAGACCGCGATCGTCGAGGGCCTCGCGCTCCGCATCGCCAACGGCGACGTCCCCGATGGCATCAAGGGCCAGCGGCTGATGAGCCTCGACATGGGCGCGCTGATCGCCGGAGCCAAGTATCGCGGCGAATTCGAGGAGCGGTTGAAGGCGGTGCTCGACGAGGTTCGCGCCGACGGGGCCGATGTCCTGCTGTTCATCGACGAAGTTCACCAGCTCGTCGGCGCGGGCAAGGGCGAGGGCGCGATGGACGCGTCGAACCTGCTCAAACCCGCGCTGGCGCGCGGCGAACTTCACTGCATCGGCGCGACGACGCTCGACGAATATCGCAAATATATCGAAAAGGACGCCGCCCTCGAACGCCGTTTCCAGCCGGTCATCGTCGGCGAACCGACCGTCGAAGACACGATCTCGATCCTGCGCGGCTTGCGCGAGAAATACGAACTCCACCACGGCGTCCGTCTGACCGACGGTGCCTTGGTCGCGGCGGCGACGCTGTCGAACCGCTACATCGCCGACCGTTTCCTCCCCGACAAAGCGATCGACCTGATGGACGAGGCGGCGTCGCGGCTGCGGATGGAAGTCGAGTCGAAGCCCGAGGAGATCGAAAACCTCGACCGTCGGACGATGCAGCTCAAGATCGAACGCGAGGCGCTCAAGCGCGAAACCGATGCCGCATCGAAGGAGCGGCTCACCAACCTTGAGACCGAGCTATCGGGGCTCGAGGAGTCGTCGGCGAGCCTGACCGCGCGGTGGCAGGCGGAAAAGGAAAAACTCGCGGGGGCGACGCGGATCAAGGAGCAGTTGGATGCGGCGCGGATCGAGGTCGATCAGGCGCAGCGGTCGGGCAATTTCGCGCGCGCGGGCGAGCTGACCTATGGCACCGTCCCCGAGCTAGAACGCCAGCTCGCTGACGCTGAGGCCGCGAGCGCCGGGGCGATGCTCAAGGAAGAAGTCACGGCCGAGGATATTGCCGGGGTTGTCTCGCGCTGGACCGGCATCCCCGTCGACCGGATGATGGAAGGCGAGCGCGAGAAATTGCTCGGCATGGAGGATGCGCTACGCAAGGGTGTCGTCGGTCAGGACGCCGCGATCGCCGCCGTCTCGGCCGCCGTTCGCCGGTCGCGCGCCGGGTTACAGGACCCCAACCGCCCGTTGGGATCGTTCCTGTTTCTCGGGCCGACCGGCGTCGGCAAGACCGAGCTGACCAAGGCGCTCGCGCGCTTCCTGTTCGACGATGCGAGCGCGATGGTCCGGCTCGACATGAGCGAATTCATGGAGAAGCATTCGGTCAGCCGTCTGATCGGCGCGCCCCCGGGCTATGTCGGTTATGACGAAGGCGGCGTCCTGACCGAA
>JBBRQR010000380.1:0-1940 GCA_038226115.1 Sphingomonadales bacterium
CTCGCACGCGGCGATGATTCACCGCCGGGGATCGGTTCGCGGAAACTGTCAGCGATAAAGCCCGCCGAAAGGATTACGCCGGCCGGGCGATTTGTGTCCGGAGCGGGCGAGGACGTGGGCGGCCAGGATCTTATCTGGATCGATTACGATGCGGCCATTGCGCTGCACCGCGCGTCAGACCGCAAGCCCGGAGCGAGTCCTCGCAGTCGCGCCGATCGACTGTCGACAGACGAAACGGCCGAAAAGCGCATCTCACTGGGCTGCGTAAATGTATCGACCGACTTTTATGACAGATATATCAAGCCGACGTTCGGGGTCTCCAAGGGTGTAATCTACATTCTTCCGGAAACCCGCTCGGCCTCGGCTGAGTTTCATATCCCGGTCTGATGAGCGAGTGGGGGACGAATAAGATCGGCTCGTTGCCTCAGTGTGAAGAAACGACGGTCCCGCCATACTGGCCGCTGTTCAGCACAACTTGCACGATCGAACCGTTCCTATTAGCTTTTGCCCATGCACATCGAGCGCCTGCCGCCTGTCGTTGCTTCGCTCCAGCCGAGCAATCACCCCTATTTGAACGGGGCGTGGACGCCACAGCATGAGGAGGTGACGGCGTTCGACCTTGACGTCATCGCCGGGTCGATCCCGACCGACATCGACGGCGTCTATCTGCGCAACACCGAAAACCAGCTTCACCAGCCGCTCGGGCGCTATCATCCGTTCGACGGCGACGGCATGATCCATGCGATCGACTTTCGCGGCGGTACGGCGTCTTACCGCAATCGTTGGGTTCGGACCCGGTGCTTTGCCGCCGAGCAGGCCGCGGGCGGGTCGCTCTGGGGTGGGCTGATGGACGGGGCCAAGGTATCCCGTCGCCCGGGCTTCGGCGCGCACGGGCGGCTCAAGGATTCGTCGAGCACCGACATCATCGTCCACGCCGGAAAGGCGATCTCGACCTTCTACCAGTGCGGTGAAGGCTATGTCCTCGACCCCGAGACACTCGAGCAATCGGGGCTCGCGCCGTGGGTCCCGATCGATGGTATCTCGGCTCACCCCAAGGTCGATAACCGGACCGGCGAACTGATGTTCTTCAACTATTCGAAGCACGCGCCGTTCATGCACTACGGCGTCGTCGATGCTCACGGCACGCTGACGACGTATCAGCCGGTGCCGTTGCCGGGGCCGCGCCTGCCACACGACATGGTCTTTTCCGAACACTGGTCGATCCTCAACGACATGCCGGTGTTCTGGGATGCGGAGTTGCTCAAGCGCGACATTCACGTCGTTCGCTTCCACCCCGAACTCCACACGCGCTTCGCCCTTGTCCCGCGCCACGGCGGGCCGGTCCGTTGGTTCGACGCCGCACCGACGTATGTTCTTCATTTCCTCAATGCGTTCGAGGACGGCGACGAGGTCGTCGTCGACGGCTATTTTCAGGAGAATCCCTCGCCCGCCCCGATCGCGAATGAAGACGGCTATGGTCACATGATGGCGCACGTCGACGAGCACAGTTTCCGCCCCAAGCTCCACCGCTGGCGGTTCAACCTCGCCGATGGCACGACGCGCGAGGAACGGCTCGACGAGCGCCTGCTTGAATTCGGGACGATCAACCAGGCGTTCGCCGGGCAGCCGTACCGCTACGCCTATAGCACCACGACCAAGCCGGGCTGGTTTCTGTTCAACGGTTTCGTCAAGCACGACCTGCAAACTGGTAGGTCGACGACGCTGACGCTGGAGGAGGGCCGCTATGCAAGCGAATCGCCGTTCGCGCCGCGCGTCGGCGCGGTCGATGAGGACGACGGCTACCTCGTCAGCTTCGTCACCGACGAGAATCGCGGCACGTCGGAATGTATCCTGATCGACTGCAAGGATTTTGCCGCCGGCCCGGTTTGCCGGATCGCGCTGCCGCACAAGATTTCGAGTGGGACCCACGCGCATTGGGC
>JBBRQR010000381.1:0-1926 GCA_038226115.1 Sphingomonadales bacterium
ATCGCGCGTTCGGCGGCGGGCAGGTCGTTCAGCCGCCGGTCGAGCGTCGCCAGCAGCAGCCATCCGGTCGTGCTCGACGGGTCGAGGCCGGTCGCGCGGGTCAGGTCGGTCTTGGCCTCGGTTGTCCGGTTGGCGTCGACCAATGCGCGGGCGCGGTCGGTCAGCAGCGCCGCCAGCCGCACCGGCTCGGTCCCGGCGACGGCGATGCCCGACGTAAAGTTCGTGATCGCGCCGCCACCGTCCTTGGCCAACAGCGCGGCGTTTCCCGCCTGTCCCCACAGGTCGGCGGCATGGGCGTCGTGGTTGGTTTCGGCGGCGCGTGCGGCGGCGATCAGCTCAGCGGACGCGGCGGCAAAGTCGCCCGTACCGCCATAAGCCAGCGCGAGGCAGTGGCGCGCCGGGATGCCGCCGCCGTTCGCGCGCCATAGATTGGCGCGATCGACCGCCTGCGCGGGGTTGCTGTGGGCAAGGTCGAGGCACGCGCGGTAGCGGTCGCCATCGGCGTCGGGTGCAGCCGCAGCGAGGATCGGGGCGGCGAGAAGCGCGAGCAGGATCACGGTCGAATCTCCGGCAACGAATCGAGGGTCGCGGTCAGCAGCGCAAGATCGGCGTCGCGCGACAGGCGATGGTCACCGTCCTTGACCAGCGTCACCTGCACGTCGGATGAACGCAGCGCGGCGGCAACGTCCAGGCTCAGCTGCCACGGCACGTCGGGGTCGGCCTGCCCGTGGAGCAGCCGCACCGGGCAATCGATGGGTATCGGCCCCGGCAGGACGCGGCACGCCGCCCCATCGGCGATCAACCCGGCGTGATAGCGGTAGGGCGCGCCGTAAAGGCTCGGGCGCTCGACGACGCCGTCGCGGGCGGCGATCGCGCGTTCGGCGGCGCTCAGGCTCCAGTCGGTGAAGTCGGGCGCGCCCGCCACCGTGACCACCATAGACTGCGGGCTGCGCACGGCCAGACGCAGCGCGATCCATGCCCCCATCGACGACCCGACGAGCACCGCCGGACCGCCGCTAACCGCCGCAATCACCGCCGCCGCGTCGTCGCTCCACCGCGAAATCGTGCCGTGCGCGAAGTCGCCCCCGCTCGCGCCGCAGCCCGAATAATCGAACCGCAGAAACGCCCGCCCGCGCCGTTCCGCCCAACGGTCGAGCGCCTCGGCCTTCGTCCCGTCCATGTCGGACATATACCCCGGCAGGAACACGACCAGCGGCCCCATGCCGGGGCGAAAGCGGTAGGCGAGGCGTGTGCCGTCGCGCTCGAGAAAGGTTATCGCGATCACATGGTTGTCCCTACGCGGCTTCGTGTGCCCGGAACAGCGCCGCTGCCACCGCGACCGAATGGTTGACTTGACCGGCGGCTTTGCCCAACTCGCGCCATGTCCGACCTTATCCACCTCACCCTCCCCGACGGTTCCGTGCGCGATGTCGCGCGGGGCACTACGGCGGCGCAGGTCGCCGCCGCGATCGGTCCCGGTCTGGCGAAGGCGGCGCTCGCGGCGCGGGTCGACGGCGATCTGATCGACCTGTCGCGCCCGATCATGGCCGACGGAACGCTCGCGCTCGTCACGAGCAAGGACGAGGCGGTCGCGCTCGATCTCGCGCGGCATGACTTCGCGCATGTGCTCGCGGAGGCGGTCCAGCATCTGTTTCCCGGCACGCAGATCACCTTTGGCCCTTCGACCGACGATGGCTTCTATTACGATTTCGCCCCGGCCGAGCGCCCGTTCACCGAGGACGACCTGCCTGCGATCGAAGGCGAGATGCGCCGGATCATCGCCGCCGATGCGCCGCTGATCCGCGAAGAATGGGACCGCGACCGCCTCGTCGCGCATTTCGCCGCGCACGGTGAAAGCTTCAAGGCCGAATGGGCGGCCGAACTTCCCGACGGCGAGCCGCTCAGCGTCTACAAGGCGGGAAGCGG
>JBBRQR010000382.1:0-1907 GCA_038226115.1 Sphingomonadales bacterium
CCTGGATTATTCATAACCGGGAGTTGTGAAGAAGAAGCCTCATTCGGTATGGTCGAGTTGCTGAAACACCGATCAACCGAGGAGGCTTCTTCATGACTGATTCTGCCATACCGACGTTCCACTTTGAAACCCTCGCCCCCCTTGCTCTTGAAGCCGCCTTCGACGGTGGACTCCTCACCTCGGACGGCGGCTTACCCTGGCTCGCCGCTGCCGACGCGGAGATCGGCGTCTGCGCCGAGATTGCCGCCCATCTCCCGGACGGGCGGCGCGAGGCCCGCGCCCATCCCCTCGCCACGCTCATCTGCCAGCGCGTCTATCAGATCGCCTGCGGCTTCGAAGACCAGAACGATGCCACCACCCTGCGCCACGATCCGTTGCTCAAACTCGTCTGTGGTCGTTTGCCTGACGATGCCCCGCTCGCCAGCCAGCCGACCTTCTCGCGCCTCGAAAACGCCGTCACCGCGCGCGATTGCTACCGGATCGCCCGGGCGTTGGGCATCCTCTATCTGCGCGAGCGGGGGGCGGCGGGCACGCCGCTGCGGATCGTGCTCGATCTCGATTCCACCGACGATCCGACGCATGGCAACCAGGAGGGGACGCGCTATCATGGCTACTATCGCCAGCATATGTACCATCCCCTGTTGATCTTCGATGGCGATACCGACCAGCTGATCACCGCCGTCCTGCGTCCCGGCAATGCCCACGCCGGGAAGGGCATCGTCGCCATCCTCAAACGGATCGTTCAGCAACTGCGGGCGACGTGGCCGGAGGTGGCGATCGCGATCCGCGCCGATGCCGGTTTCGCCCTGCCTGCCCTCTACGATTACTGCGAGGCACAAGGGATCGAACTGACCGTCGCCCTCTTGCACAACTCCCGGTTAGCGGCACAGGCCGCCGCGCTACTGGCCGCCGCCGTACAGCAATCGGTGGTCGCGGGGGGCGCGAAAGTGCGCCTGCTCGCTGAGGCTGTCTACCAGGCGGGGAGCTGGCCGCATCCCCGCCGGGTCGTCTTCAAGGCGGAGGCGCGACGCCTACCGAGCGGGAAGCTGGGGACGAATGTGCGCTTCGTGGTGACCAGCCGCACCGACGCGCCGGAGGCGCTCTATGACTGGTACACCGAGCGGGGCGGCACGGAAGGGTGGATCAAGGACTTCAAGAACTACGTCCGTTGCGACCGCTTGAGTTGCCATCGCTTTATGGCGAACCAGTTCCGGCTCTTCCTGCACGCGGCGGCCTACTGGCTGCTGGACACCCTGCGCCGCAAGTTGGTGGCGGCGGGGGTGGCGCGGATGACGCTGGAGACGGTGCGGCTGCGCGTCGTGAAGATCGGCGGGCGGGTACGACAATGGGCAGACGTCGTCAAACTCCACCTCGCCACCAGCCATCCCGGTCAAGCGCTCTGGCATCTCCTCGCCGCCGCCTTTCCCCCTTTATGAATAATGCAGGCTAGACCGGCGCGGCATGCATCTGCTCGACCCGTGGCCGATTGGTGCGTCGCTCGGTATGACGCATGACGAGACCGGGCGGGCGCTCGCGACACTGGCGGAGATCGGCTGGATCACCCGTTTCGCGCGGGATGGGGGGGAGCGGGTCGCACTGACCGTATACGGCCTCGCGCGCCGCTAACCCTCGGCCGCAAACCACACATTCCCTTTCCATCTCACCCCACCATGGATCGTGCCGACAGATCGTAACGAGATTCGTGTCGGAGCGCCGTCCGATGCGCGGCTACCACCGTCCCTTGCTCCCATACCTCGTCTGTATGTTAGAGCGGGTTGCATAAAGATTGTCCCTCGGCGATGCTTGAGTGATGAGAGCATATAGCGAGGACTTGCGACACCGGATCATTCATGCCGTCGAGACCGGGATGCCCCGCGCGGAGGCAGCGCACCTTTTCATGGTCAGCG
>JBBRQR010000383.1:0-1898 GCA_038226115.1 Sphingomonadales bacterium
ATGCGACGCTCGGCGATGTCATTCCGACGACGGGACCGCTGTGGGACCGGCTGCTCGATACTTTCTTCCGCTCGGCGCTCAACACGCCGCCTGCGCTCGGTTCGGCGCGGCTGGCGGGGGCGATCGTGCGCGAGACGCTCGCGGCGGGCGGCGATGCCTGCCGTCCGCGCTATGCCGTGCCGACGCTGGCGGCGGCGTTCGTCGATCCGGCGCTGGCGTGGCTCGCGGCGCACGGCGGCGAGGTTCGGCTCGGGGCGCGGGTGCGCGCGGTTGTCCGCCACGGTGGGCGGGCGACGGCGCTGACGCTCGGCGACGGCGATGTCGCGGTTGCGCCGACCGATACCGTCATCGTCGCGACGCCGCCGTGGATCGCCGCCGACCTGCTTCCCGGCCTGACGGTGCCGACTGAATTCCACGCGATCGTCAACGCTCACTTCGCGCGTCCGCCGCCGCCGGGCGTTCCCGCGATCCTCGCGGTGCTCGGCGGCACGGCGGAATGGCTCGTCGCGCACCCCGACCGCATTTCCGTCACGGTCAGCGCCGCCGATGCGCTGGCCGCCCAGCCGCGCGAGGCCATCGCCGCGGTCATCTGGACCGATGTCGAGCGAGCCTATGGCTTTACCGCGCCGATGCCGCCATTTCAGATCATCAAGGAGGCGCGCGCGACCTTTGCCGCCACGCCCGCACAGGATGCGCGACGCCCTGATGCGGCGACCGCGGACGCCAACATTGTCCTCGCCGGGGATTGGACGGCGACCGGGCTGCCAGCGACGATCGAGGGCGCGATCCGGTCGGGGGTGACGGCGGCGGGGTTGGCCACGAAGCGTTAAGGGTTTATGCGGCGGCGATGCCCGCTGCGACATTCGCTCCCGAAACGACGGCCAAGGACGTGCTCGACGCCGCCGTCGCCCGCGCTGCCGACGCCCTTGCCGCGCTCCAGCGGCCCGACGGTCATTGGGTGTTCGAGCTCGAGGCCGACGCGACGATCCCCGCCGAATATATCCTGTTGCGCCATTACCTGGGCGAGCCCGTCGACGCCGATCTCGAAGCGCGCATCGGGCGCTACCTCCGCCGCATCCATGGCGATCATGACGGCTGGGGCCTGTTCCACGATGCAGGCTTCGACATTTCGGCGAGCGTCAAGGCGTATTTCGCGCTCAAGATGACCGGCGACGATCCGTCCGCCGACCACATGGCCCGTGCCCGCGCCGCGATTCTGCGCGCGGGCGGCACGGCGGCGGTCAACGTCTTCACCCGTATCCAGCTCGCGTTGTTCGGAGCCGGGCCGTGGCGGACGATCCCGACGATGCCGCCCGAGCTGATCCTCGCGCCGCGCTGGTTCCCGGTACACCTCGGGAAGATGGCGTATTGGGCGCGGACGGTGATCGTCCCGCTGCTCGTGCTGTGCGCGCTCAAACCCGTCGCACGGAACCCGACCGGCGTGCGGGTCGACGAACTTTACCTCCCCAAGGCAACGGTCAAGCCGAAGTCGAACGTCGCCGGGGCAAAGCTGTTATGGAAGCTCGCCTTCGGTGCGCTGGACATCGTCCTCAAGGCTGGTGACGGGCTTTGGCCCAAGCGCCTGCGCCGCCGTGCGATCGACAAATGCGTCGCCTTCGTCGTCGAGCGGCTCAACGGCGACGACGGCCTCGGCGCGATTTATCCGGCGATCGCTAACAGCGTGATGATGTTCGACGCGCTCGGCGATCCCGCGCACCGCGATGTCGCGCGGGCAGCCGTCGAGAAATTGATCGTCCGGCGTGCAGACGGCGAAATCTATTGCCAGCCGTGTCTGTCGCCGGTGTGGGACACCGCGCTCGCCGCGCACGCGATGCTCGAGGTTCGCAGCGCGACCGCCGAGGCCGCCGCCGACCGCGGGCTCGACTGGTTGATCCCAC
>JBBRQR010000384.1:0-1854 GCA_038226115.1 Sphingomonadales bacterium
CCCGGAATTTTTGGCGAGCGAGGAAGAGTGGCGAACCGTTCGCGCATCCCCCGAACTGCCCGCGCACTTGGCGCTCAGCGGCTGAACGTCGGGCTGACGTTGCTGGCGCTGGTTTTTCTCACCGTAATGGCAGCAGCGGCCGGTGTCCGCGCGAGTCGCCCGCACGCATCCGTCAATCCGCGAACCGAAACGCTTGCGGTGCTCGGCGTGGCGCCTAGTTCTGGCAATTCATCGACGCTCAGCCAAGCGCAGGAAACACCCTCGCCGATCGGTCGTAAACCGTCCTGACATTCGATTATTACGCACTGACTTATCCACAGACTTGCGAATATTTGCTTAATAAGAACAAAGCGTAGCCGAAACCGGTATATTCCACTTATTCGACTGAAAATGAGCCAGCGGCGGTGGATATTCCATAGTTTCCCATTGC
The DNA here is from genome assembly GCA_038226115.1 of Sphingomonadales bacterium. Lineage (GTDB taxonomy): Bacteria > Pseudomonadota > Alphaproteobacteria > Sphingomonadales > Sphingomonadaceae > Polymorphobacter_B. The sequence goes on from JBBRQR010000384.1 coordinate 431, forward strand.
CAGCCCACGAAAGCCCATCTACCGCTTGTCCACAGCAGGCGTTTGGGTTGTCGCAGAGTCCATCGGGGGAAATGTCGGCGCCAGCCGACGATCCGGTGAGCGGTTTCTCCAAGCCTGCAAGTTGCAGGCAGGCGCGTGACCGACGAATCATTCCTAGGCAATGCCTTGAACGGCATCGACGCAAAGGGCCGCTTGTCGGTTCCGGCTTCCTTTCGCGAAGTTCTTGGCGCGCGGTCGGATAGTCGAGCCCTCATCCTCGCCCCGGCAGAGCGCGCCGATTGCCTGGTCGGATACGACAGCAGCTATCCCGCCAAAGTCCGCGCCGAACTCGAGGCACGCTTTGCCGGCGACTACAGCAATGCGCGTGACGACCACTTCCGGGCAACCTTCGGTGCCGCCGAGCGCGTCCCGATCGACGAAAACGGCCGCATCATCGTGTCGAGTGCGATGAAGGGCGTTGGCGATTTCGACCGGCTGGCGCTGTTCTGGGGCATGGGCGACTATTTTGAGGTCTGGAACCCGCTGCAATTCGTTGCGCGGCCCAACCTCGATCCACGCGCCATCCGTATCGTCCAGCGGCTTCTCGACGCGCGGGGCACCGCATGACCGCCCGCCATATCCCCGTCTTGCTTGGCGAAGTGATGACGGCGCTCCGGCTCACGCCGAACAGTATCTATGTCGATGCGACCTTTGGCGCGGGCGGCTACACTCGTGCCGCGCTGAGCGGTGACGTCGGGCAGGTGTTCGGCATCGACCGCGACGCGCAAGCGCTCGCAGCGAACGACATCGACGACCTTCGACTGATCCTGATCGAAGGACGGTTCTCGATCATGGACCGCCTTCTCGGCGAACGCGGAGTAACGAGCGTCGACGCGGTGGCGATGGACGTCGGCGTGTCGTCGATTCAACTCGATCACGCCGAGCGCGGCTTTTCGTTTCAAAATGACGGCCCACTCGACATGCGAATGAGCGCTGACGGACCGTCCGCTGCCGACTTCATCAATACCGCGACTGAAGCCGAGATTGCCGAAGTCCTGTTCCGACTTGGCGACGAGCCGAAAGCGCGACGGATTGCCCGCGCCGTCGTCAACGATCGTCCGTTCACCCGCACCGGCGCACTCGCCGCCATGATCCGCAGCGTTTGTGGCGCGTCGGCGACTGGCAAGGACCCTGCCACGCGGACGTTCCAGGCCCTCCGTATCCACGTCAATGACGAATTGGGCGAACTCGAATCCGGACTGCAAGCCGCCGAGCGCCTCCTCGGCGCCGGCGGACGGCTCGCAGTAATCAGCTTCCACAGTCTTGAGGACCGGATCGTCAAAACATTCCTGCGCGACCGCAGCGGCGCCGCTCCAGCCGGATCGCGGCATCTCCCGGCAACATCGACGCCAGCGGCGACCTTCACCGACACTGGCAAAGCGATC
>JBBRQR010000385.1:0-1830 GCA_038226115.1 Sphingomonadales bacterium
CGGAAGAAACTCTCGTCGATCGAGTAGACCTCGACGACATCGCTATATTCGGCCAACACCATGTTAAATCTACGATTAAGGTCGGCGTAGAGCTCATAATTTGAGCTGCGAAGCTCAATCCCGTGCCGCCTGATCGTGTCCCGCAGTTTGAACACCGGCGCTCCCATCTTGATGTGCAGCGCCTTCGCCTCCTCACTCCGCGCTACCGCACAGCCGTCGTTGTTCGAAAGAACGATCGTCGGTCGATCGCGCAGTCCGGGGTCGAAAAGCCGCTCGGCTGAGACGTAGAAGTTCGAGCAATCGACGATGGCATGGCTCATTGCTTCAGGACTTGAGGTTGCGGACGCTGGCGCGGACAACACCCCACACCTCGACCGCCTCATCGGCGATCGTCGCCGGATAGGTCATCCGGCTGTTCCGCGCCTCGAGCGTCGGCACGCCTCCGCGCATGCACAGCTGGCGAATAACAAAGCCACCGTCGACGACGGCGATGACGATCCTCCCGTTCGACGGCCTCGCGTCGCGGTCGACCACGACGACATCGTCGTCGAAGATACCTGCATCAACCATCGAACTGCCGCTGACCCGAAAAACAAAACTCGCCGCACGGTCGAGGCGCAGCAGCTCGACGAGGTTGATTGCCGTCTCCTGCCAGTCCTGCGCAGGAGATGGAAAACCCGCTCCGGCTGCGCCGACGATCCGCAATCGCAAATCAGGCGGTATCTCAGCAATTGCGATCGGCCGGGCGCGGGGAAGGTCGAGGAGAATCGTCATTGCCTGTTATGATAGCGACCATTGGAACAAAATGGGAACAGGCATCTTTGGCGCAGCGATCTTGGCGGCTGTAGGAAATCGCGCTATATGGAATGCGGCCTCGTAGCCAAGTCGGTCACCTCCGAGCCCGGGTGCTGAAGACAGCCGGGCTCATGTCTAAGGGGCGGGGAGCCCTCCTAAGACTCCCCGCCCCGCCGGATCAACCCTTCGGTCGACCCAGCTTAACGATCGCGATCACGAGCATTACGCCCGCGATCGTGACCATTACAGCCTCGTAGGCTGTCATCGGCATCACCTCCGTCCTGGGCGACGGTTTTGCGATGCTACGCTGAAGACGCCACACCGCGACGCCCACGCATTGTCTACACGAGCACCCCTTCGATCGGCAAAGCGGCGTCCGTCGGAGGCGCGACGATCGCAATCAGCTGCGACGGGTAGGGGACCGCTAACTGCTCGACCTCGGCATAGGGGCAACTCAGCCATCGCTCAAAATCTTCGCAATGCAACACGACTGGCATCGCCTTACCGTGTATCGGCGCGATCAGCGGATTGGGCTCACAGGTCAAAAATGCGAACGCCGACATCGCCCCGGCCACCGGTCGCCAGACGCCGGCGAACGCAAAAACCGGCCGGCTCGGGACCTCGAACCAGTAGAGCGGAAGTTTGCCCGGCACCCCCGGCCCATATTCGCTGAACGACGTCACTGGCACAAGGCAGCGGCGATCGGGGTTGGTCAAAGCTGACCGCCAAAACGGTGACGCGAGCGCCCTGACGTTGGTCACGACCTTATCGATCCGTTTCCCGCTCGCGCCGGTGATCGTGTGCGGGAAACCCCATGACATGACATCGAGGCGTCGCTCGCCCGCGACCTCGCGAACGACCCACGCCGGCCGCTTCGGAAACAACTCCGGCGGCGGTATCGTCTCATGCTCGCCAAACGGCCCCTTTATGCCCAGTGCAAGACCGACATCGATTTCGCGCGCCGACATACGATAGCGATTGCACACCGTGGGCGTCCTTAGTCGTCGACGGCGCGGTCGCGGATCGCCTGAGCGA
>JBBRQR010000386.1:0-1821 GCA_038226115.1 Sphingomonadales bacterium
AGCGTGCCGCCGACCTGAAACGCCCCGTTGACGATGTTGTTGGCCGCAATCCGGCTCGACCGTGTCGCCGCACCGCCCTCGATCTGCAGGATGGCATAGAGCGGGACGGAGAACACACCGCCGGCAGCCGCAAGAGTAAACAGCGCCGCCACCACGGCGATGCCACGCGCGTCCACCGTGATGCCGAGCGGGAAGCCATCGCGAACTGCGAGGTAAAGCCCGCCGCTCGCCGCCGCCATCGCCACTGCAGCCCACGGCGCGGCGCGCGCCGATACCTTCCCGCCGAGCAGCCGCGCGACGCCGCCCGCCCCCGTCGCAATCCCGACGGTGAACACCACGAGAAATAGCGTCGCGACGCTTGCGGACGCATGCCACGCCGCGACCAGCGGGACGAACTGGCTCGTATAGATCGTGCCAAGCGCCCAGAACCACGAGATCGCGATTGTTGCGCGGGCGATGGCCGGAACGGCAAACGCCCCGCGGCAGACGCTCACCGATGCGGTCAGCGGGTTCCAGTCGACCGGCGCGGCATTGACGGCTGGAGGTGCCGGCGGAATACGCCGCGACGCCACGACACCAGCGAGTGCAGCAACGAACATGGTCGCCGCAGCGTACTGAGTTGGGAGCAACCCGCCCGCAATCTGACCGAGCAAGATGGCGACGAACGTCGCACCCTCGACCAGCCCGGTTCCGCCGAGCAGCGCGTCCGGTGCGAGGTGCTGCGGCAGGATCGCGTATTTGACCGGACCGAACACGGTCGAATGCACCCCCATCGCGAACAGGACGACAAATAGCAGCGGCACGCTCGCGAGCAACAGTCCGGCTCCGCCGACGGCAAGGATCACGACCTCCGCGATCTTGACCGCGCGCGCAACGCGGGCTTTGTCGACCGCGTCGGCGAGCCGTCCGGCGATGCCCGAGAACAGGAAAAACGGCAGGATGAAAACCCCCGCCGCTGCCGTCACGAGGGTCGCCGCGCGATGGGGATCGTCGCCGGCGACGCGAAAGGCGATCAGGAACAGCATCGCTGTCTTGAACAGGTTATCGTTGAACGCCCCGAGGAACTGGGTAACGAACAGTGGCGCGAACGACCGCGAGGCGTAAACTTCGACCATCGCGCAACTCTAGCCGCCGCCGCGTGAGCACGCTACCGTGTGCACCCAGTCGATCTGTCACGGTGACGTGGCACGAGCGATCGTTCATTCATTTCAAGAAAGGTCGACCATGTCCCAAGAACTTCTCGATCTCGTCAGCCGCTTCGGCGGAAACGACGCCATCGCTGCAATGGCCGCGCGTGTCGGCTTGTCGCCCGAACAAACGCAGTCGGCGATGGCGGCGTTGATGCCCGCCGTTGCTGGGGGTCTTGCCAGCCATGTTGAAGCCAATGGTGCCGCCGCACTCGACGCTGCCGCCGCTCCGGCGACGGCGGTCATCGCCGATCAGGGCGCCGCGAGCGATGCTGCCGTTAATCACGGCGGCGGCTTACTCGGCGCATTGTTCGGCGGCAGCGACGCGACATCGGCGGTAACCGATCATGCAGCCGCCGCAACCGGAATCGACGCTTCGAAACTTTCTGCACTACTGCCGATGGTGGCAACGCTCGCTGCCGGAGCGCTCAGCCACGCTGGCGGCGCGGCGGCGCCGTCCGGTGGCATCGGTGGGATGCTCGGCGGCTTGCTCGGCGGCGCAACCGGCGGTGTCGGCGGCGGCGGCGCGGCGAGCGTCCTCGGCTCGCTACTGGGCGGCAGCGGCGGCAAGAATGCGCTCGACGGCATCCTAGGCATGATGCGCGGCCGGTAAGATGGTGACGCGGCGCGAGCG
>JBBRQR010000387.1:0-1801 GCA_038226115.1 Sphingomonadales bacterium
AATGAGGAAGTCGTCGGGGCCCCAGCTTCCTGCGCTACCGTAACGCCCTGCCATGCTCACTCCTCAGGGGAATCCGACACAGGTTTCGCTGCGCGAGGTAAGGCCGGATTCCCCTTGCGAGGCTGCGCGTGGCATGTCGTTCGTCCGCTCCACTCCCGTTCCCGTCTCCAGCGGGAGGGATCTTCTCTTTTTCCAACCCGGCCAATTCTTCTCACGAAGGCCGGGTTGGAAAAAATGCGCGGGCGGTTGTCGCCTGCGGCCAATCGGGCCGGAGAGATTCTTTTCCACTGGAGGTGCCTCATGGCCACTCCTTCCGCGTACTTCTTGACGCGCAAGTCCTTTCGCGCTGAAATCTTGCAACACAAGGAGATTCGGCATGGATGCTTTCAATCGAGAGTTGATGCGGCGATCGCCGCTGGCGGCGGCGGTTCTGGAGACGTGCGACTTTCTTTTCGACGACGCATGGCTAGCGGAAGTGTACGAGACCCACCGGGGGCGCTGCTACGAGGACAAGCTGAGCTTCGAGCAGTTTCTGAAACTCACACGCGACGCATTGCTGCGGCACAAGGGCAGCGCGCATCAGTTGTTCGTCGAGCTCGAGGCGGACAAGAGCCATCCGATTGACGAGAGCAACTTCTACCGCAAGCTCTCGCGTACGCCGCCGGCGCTGAGCCGGGCGCTTTTGCGCGACAGCGCGGCGCGTCTGTCGTCGCTGACGCCGGTGATGCGGACAACATTGCCCCAATGCTTCGACGGCTTCGAGGTGATCGCCGGCGACGGCAAGACGATCAAACAGGTCGCCGCCCGCCTCAAGCCGACGCGCCCCTACAACGCGTCGCTGCTGGGAGGCAAGGCGCTGGTCGCGCTCAATCTCCGCGGCGGCCTGGCGATCGCGATGAGCGACACGCTCGACGGCATGACCAACGATGTGCCGCTCGTGCCGGCCTTGATGGAGCAGGTGCGGGCGTTGATCCCTGCGCCGGTGCTGTCGGTGTGGGACCGGCAGTTCGACGACTTCACCACGTTCACGCATCTACGCCAGCGCGACGGCGATTCGTTCCTGGCCCGCGTCCGCAAGGGAGGGCTGAATTTCCAGGTCGAATCGCGCGTCGAGTCAACCGACAAAGAGGGCCGCAAGATCATCGACGAGATCGGCACGTTTATCCGCACACGCCGCCAGCCGGATGTGAAACTGCGCTTGCGCCGCGTGACGCTGGTGCGCGGCGGCGGCGAGGAGGACGTGATCCTCATGACCGATCTGACCGACCGCGAGAAGTTCACCGCCGCCGACCTGCTGGAACTCTACCGCCATCGCTGGCGCATCGAGCAGGTCTTCCAACAAATCACCCAGACCTTCTCGCTGGCGCACCTGATCGGCTGCGGCCCCAAGGCGACGCTGTTCCAACTCGCCTACTGTCTCCTGCTGTACAACCTCACGGCGGTGGTCAAGGCGTATCTGGCCAACGACGGCGGCGTGCTTCCGTCGATCATCTCGACGTTCTATCTCTTCCAGAACATGCGCAAGGAACTCGAGGCCTGGGCCTACCACGGCGACGGCGACTGGCCACGCCAGAAGCGCGACGCGGCCGCGATGCGAACGCGCCTCGCCGAGCTGCTCAAGGGCCGGTGGAACGCCAAGCGTTACACCAAGGCCTCGGACAAAAAACCGCGCGGCAAACCCAAGCCGCGGCAGCGCCTCAAAGGCGATCACGTCTCGGTGCAACGAGTGCTGGAGGGCCGCGTGGAGGTTTTTGCGAAATGATGCTAGAGCGCGGAAGGAGTGGCCACATGGCACACGCGA
>JBBRQR010000388.1:0-1795 GCA_038226115.1 Sphingomonadales bacterium
CGAATGATCTCGTCGAGCTTCGCCGGGATCGCGGCGGCGTCACGGTTCTGCGAGTTATAAATCAGGAACACGATCACGAAGGTGATGATCGCCGTGCTGGTGTTGATGACGAGCTGCCATGTGTCCGAATAACGGAACAGCAGCCCGGTCGCCCCCCAGACGATGACGGTCGTCAGCGCGAGGATAAATGTGAGCGGGCTGCCGACAAACCCCGCGATGTTGTTCGCGGCGGCGGCGAGATAGCGGTCCATCGCTTCTCCTTCGACGATGGATGCGACATTATGACATTCGACCGCCGACGACGATAGTTCGGTGTGTTGCACGGCTGCATCGTGGCGGCGCAACCGCCAGCGCGCGCCCGGCGAAGGTTCGACAACGCGCGCCGTTCGCGCTAACCGGGGCGATACGCCCGACCACCACAGGTGCACATCATCGTGAGCCAACGCCCGGTTACCCCCTTGCTCGACAAGGTCGACATCCCCGCCGACCTCCGCCGTCTGCCGGCGAGCGACCTGCGTCAGGTTGCCGACGAACTGCGCAACGAACTCGTCGATGTCGTCAGCGTCACCGGCGGGCACCTTGGCGCTGGACTCGGCGTCGTCGAGCTGACCGTCGCGATCCATTATGTCTTCGACACGCCGACCGACACGCTGATCTGGGACGTCGGCCACCAGGCGTATCCGCACAAAATCCTGACCGGGCGGCGCGACCGCATCCGCACCCTGCGGGCGCCGTTGGGGCTTTCGGGCTTCACCAAGCGGACGGAGAGCGAATACGATCCCTTCGGCGCGGCGCATTCATCGACGTCGATTTCGGCGGGGATCGGCTTTGCCGTCGCGAACAAGCTCGCGGGCCGCCCCGGCAAGGCAATCGCGGTGATCGGTGACGGCGCGATGAGCGCAGGCATGGCGTATGAGGCGATGAACAACGCCGAAGCCGCCGGCAACCGCCTCGTCGTCATCTTGAACGACAACGACATGTCGATCGCGCCGCCGGTCGGAGCGCTGTCGGCTTATCTCGCGCGCATTTATTCGTCGCGCCCGGTCCTCGAACTTCGCGACCTTGCCAAATTGCTCGCCAAGCGGACGATGGGCCCGAACATGCAGCGCACCGCCAAGCGCGCCGAGGAATATGTCCGCACGCTGGCCAGCGGCGGATCGTTTTTCGAGGAGCTCGGCTTTTACTACGTCGGGCCGATTGACGGGCATAATCTCGACCATCTGATCCCCGTGCTCGAAAACGTCCGCGACGCCGCCGAGGGGCCGATCCTCGTCCATGTCGTCACGCAAAAGGGCAAGGGCTATGCCCCCGCCGAGGCGGCGGCCGACAAATATCATGGCGTCCAGAAGTTCGACGTCATCACCGGCACCCAGGTCAAGGCCAAGCCCGGCGCCCCGCAGTATCAGAACGTCTTCGCCGCTCAGTTGATCGCCGAGGCGACCCACGACGACCGCATCGTCGCGATCACCGCCGCGATGCCGTCGGGGACCGGCCTCGACAAGTTTGCGGCGAAATTCCCCGACCGGACCTTCGACGTCGGCATCGCCGAACAGCACGCCGTGACTTTCGCCGCCGGCTTGGCCGCGCAGGGGATGCGCCCGTTCGCGGCGATCTATTCGACCTTCCTTCAGCGCGCGTACGACCAGGTCGTCCACGATGTCGCGATCCAGAACCTGCCCGTCCGCTTCGCGATCGACCGCGCCGGATTGGTCGGGGCCGACGGTGCGACCCACGCCGGATCGTTCGACGTGACGTACCTGGCCACGCTGCCCAACATGGTGGTGATGGCGGCGGC
>JBBRQR010000389.1:0-1773 GCA_038226115.1 Sphingomonadales bacterium
CACCAGCGGCGGACGAAGCGGCGAGGCGCGGGCGGCGTCGGATCGGGGAACAGCGGCTCGCCGCGGTCGTAACTCGCGATCGCCGCGTTGACGCGGGCGCGGCGCGCAGCGTTTTCATCGGCGAAGGGGGTCATCGTGCCAAATCCTCCCCAGCACGGGGAGGGGGACCATCGCTCTTCGGCGACGGGGGAGGGGCGGTCGGCCAAGGGGCGGCGCTGAGCCGATCAACGACGGCGGCGCCCGGTCGGACCGCCTCTCCACCACGCGGCGGAAGACGCCGCGTGGTGGAGAGGATCGAGCGCGCCTGCCTCACGCCCGCTCCCGCGTTGCCGTGAAGCGCACCGCCGTCTCGCGCTGGGTCGTGTAGTTCAGCTCCCACTGGTCGCGTGCCATGAACACCGGCGCGCCGTCGCGGTCTTCGGCCATCGCGCCGCGGTGGGTTTCGATGAAGGTCTTGAGCGCGGCGGGGTTGTCGGCGGCGATCCAGCGGGCGGTGTCGAACGGCGACGCCTCGAACCCGGCGGCGACGTTATATTCGGCCCCTAGACGGCTGATAAGCACTTCGAGCTGCAACTGGCCGACGACGCCGACGATCCATTGCGACCCGATCAGCGGGCGGAACAGCTGGGTCACCCCCTCCTCGGCCATGTCGTTCAAGGCGCTGCGAAGCTGCTTCGACTTGGTCGGGTCGCCCAAGCGGACGCGTTTGAGGATTTCGGGCGCGAAGTTGGGGATGCCGGTGAAGGTCAGCGCCTCGCCCTCGGTCAGCGTGTCGCCAACCCTCAGCACGCCGTGGTTGGGGATGCCGATGATGTCCCCGGGGAACGCCTCGTCGGCGATCTCGCGGTCGGCGGCGAAGAAGAAGATCGGCGAGTTGACCGCGATGACCTTGCCGGTGGCGACCTGCTTGAGCTTCATGCCGCGCCGGAAACGCCCCGAGCAAACGCGCAGAAAGGCGATGCGGTCGCGGTGCTGCGGGTTCATGTTCGCCTGGACCTTGAACACGAAGCCGGTCACCGCCGGTTCGTCGGGCAGCACGTCGCGCGGGTTGGCGTGCTGGACGCGCGGCGCGGGGGCATATGCGGCGAGGCCGTCGATCAGGTCGGCAACGCCGAAGTCCTTGAGCGCCGAGCCGAAGAATACCGGGGTCAGCGCGCCCTTGCGGTACAGGTCGGGGTCCAAATCGGCGAACCCGCCGAGCGCGAGTTCGGCCTGTTCGCGGAAGATTTTGAGCTCGTCGGCGGGGACGTGGTCGGCGAGCGCCGGATCGTCGATGCCGGTGAATTGCAGCGTCGCGCCGCTCGTCTTGCTGTCGCCTTCGGGAGCGGTGAGCGTATGGCGGCGGAGGTCCCAGATGCCGCGAAATTGCCCGCCCAAGCCCACCGGCCATGTCATCGGGACGACGTCGAGCGCGAGCTGGTCGGCGATTTCGTCGAGGAGTTCGAACGGGTCGCGGCCTTCGCGGTCGACCTTGTTGACGAAGGTGATGATCGGCACATCGCGGAGCCGACACACCTCGAACAGCTTGCGCGTCTGCGCCTCGATCCCGCGCGCGGCGTCGATCACCATCACCGCTGAGTCGACGGCGGTCAGCGTGCGGTAGGTGTCCTCGCTGAAATCCTCGTGCCCCGGCGTGTCGAGCAGATTGTACGTCACCATCTTGCCGTCTTTGGCGCGCTCGAAGGTCATCACGCTCGACGTGACGCTGATCCCGCGCTGCTGCTCGATCTTCATCCAGTCCGACCGCGCCCGCCGGTTGTTGCCGCGCGCGCG
>JBBRQR010000390.1:0-1768 GCA_038226115.1 Sphingomonadales bacterium
AGGAACGCCGTCAACCGTGACGGTGCGTCCGCTGCGACAGACTTCTTGTCCGGATATGCCGGCGACGCGTTTCATCAATGGGACGCCGCGCGATAGATAACCGCGTTCGGCGAGGAAACTCGCCAGCGGCTCGGGTGCATCGACCGCGACGAGGTCGCTCACCTCGAGCCGTTTCGATGGGCCAATCGAATAGAGCCCGATCGGTGTGCTGGCCGAAGCGTTCCAGATCAGTTTCGGCGTGATATGCAAGAACGACAAACCCGCTATGGCCAGCATGGCGAAATACGTCGTCATGACGTAACCGAAGCGGGTCATGGTTCGGCCCTCCGGCGTTTGAAGAACGCCCGATGTTGCTCGACCGTGTAGGGACGCGGTTCATGGCCAGCGATGAGGCGGTTGTGAACATGCCGCCAGTGATCGGGCGACACGTCGGTCGGATCGATACCGAGCGCCTCGATGGCGTCGATTATCTGGAGGACACGCTCGACCTTGGGCCAGCCGTCGATCTTGAGGAGAATGTCTCCGCCTGGACGCACGAACGGCAGCGTCTGATAGGGCTCGCCCGGTGACACCGCGCGCACGATGTCAATGCACGAGACGATCGTGCCGAAGTCGTTGGAGGCCCAGCGGACGAAGGCAAAGACGACGCCAGGCCGGAAAGAGAGGATGCGACGGCGGCGATCGAGAACCTGTTCGTGGGCCTTCTGTCCAAAGCGAATCCAGTGCTCGGACTTCTTTTCGTACCATCCCAGTTCGACATGGGTGAGGGTATCGGATGGACATGCGGACGGCACGGGGCCGCCGCGCATGCGGGGGGCCGCGTTGCCGGTCATGGGGTATTTCCTTCAGTCGGTGGGAAATGCTCGCGGAGCAGTTCGCGCAGCATGTCGGCGACGGTGACGCCGTTATTGAACGCTGCGATCTTGATCCGGGCGCGCAGCTCGGGCGTGACGTCGATGGTCAGGCGGGCGGTATACTGGTTAGCGTCACCGCCGCGCGACGCGGGCGCGGCGGACGCCTTGATCCAGCTCTCGGGATTTGCGGGGCGGGCGGCGAAGCCGCGTTTCGGAGATCGCTCGCTCATCGCGCGATGCTCCCGATTTCAGCGGTCAGCGCTGCGATCTCGCGAGCGGCGGGACCGTCCTCATCGACCTCGAAGACGAGCCGACCGGTCTGCGCGGTGTCGGAGAAAGCGACGCGCTGACCAATCCGGGATGCCAGCAGCGGTGGATCGTGATCGGCCAGTGTCTCGGCGGTCTCACGGGCGATGATGGTGCGCGCGCCGCAACGGTTGAGCACGAAACGCGCGGCGAGCTGAGGGCGGTAGATTTTCGCTTCGGCAAGGAGCGAGAGTATTTCGGCCGATGCCCAACCGTCGAACGGCGATGGTTGCACCGGGATCAGCACGAGATCCGCGGCGAGCAAGGCTGAGCGCATCAGCGCTGCGACGCGCGGCGGTCCATCGATGATAACATGATCGACATTGCGGGCGATCTCGGGCGCTTCGCGGTGCAAGGTATCGCGCGCCAGGCCGACGACGCCGAACAGGCGGGAGCCGCCTTCACGCACGCGTTGCTGCGACCAATCGAGTGCTGAGCCTTGCGGATCGGCGTCGACCAGCGTGACGCGCTGTCCTCGCCTGGCCCACTCTCCGGCGAGATGCAGCGCCAGCGTCGTCTTGCCGACGCCGCCTTTCTGGTTGAGGAGGGCAACGATCATCGTGCCGCTCCCGTTCCGGTTCCGAGAGGCAATAGCGGCGTATCTGAAG
>JBBRQR010000391.1:0-1764 GCA_038226115.1 Sphingomonadales bacterium
CCCGATGTCTGCCCAATACATGCTCGATACCGCGACCAGCCGCGCGACGCCGACGCCCGCCCCGATGAAGCGACTGACCGTGCCACAGATCGCCGCGCGCAAAGGCGGCGAGCCGATCGTCATGCTCACGGCTTACACCGCGCGAATGGCGCAGCTCCTCGACCCGCATTGCGACCTCCTGCTGGTCGGTGACAGTCTTGGTCAAGTTATTTACGGCCTCGACACGACGGTTCGCGTCACGCTCGACATGATGATCGCCCACGGCGCGGCGGTCGTCCGCGGGTCGTATCACAGCGTTGTAATCGTCGATCTGCCGTTCGGCAGCTACGAGGAAAGTCCGGAGGCCGCCTTCCGCTCAGCCGCTCGTGTCATGGCCGAGACCGGGGCCGCCGGGGTTAAGCTCGAGGGCGGGGCGGCCATGGCCCCGACAGTTGCGTTCTTATCGCAGCGCGGGGTGCCAGTAATCGGTCACGTCGGTCTGACGCCACAGGCCGTCAATGTTCTTGGCGGCTACGGCGCACGCGGGCGCGGTGCGGCGGAGTTCGACAAGATCGTCGGCGACGCCGCCGCGATTTGCGCGGCTGGAGCTTTTGCTATCGTCGTCGAGGGCGTCGTCGAGCCTCTTGCCCGCGCGATCACTGCCGCCGTCGCCTGCCCGACAATCGGCATCGGCGCATCCCCAGCATGCGACGGACAAGTGTTGGTCGTCGACGATATGCTGGGCATGTTCGAACGTGTGCCCCGTTTCGTGCGCCGCTTCGACGATCTTGCCGTGCGCATCGACGCAGCCGCAACCGCTTTTGCCGCAGCCGTCCGTGACCGAAGCTTTCCCGGCGACGCCGAGCTCTACCGACCGATCCCCTAAACCATAGCGGAGAGCCGACCGTGGCACTGACGCTTGCGAAAGCCGGGCACGGGGCTATGGTCCGCCGCGCTTGCGACTGGAGACTGACTTGGCAACACCCGACGCGCGCGACGTCGCCTTTATCCGCGAGGTCGACGACGAATACCGCCGTGCCCGGCTCGCAGACTATTGGCGACGCTATGGCCGCATCATTGCGATTGGTGTCGTCGTCTTTCTCGCCGTTCTCGCAGGCGCGCTCTACTGGCGGGAGGACCGCGCGCGCCGCGCCGGGGTCACGGGCGAGCGATTCAGCCTCGCGCTGACCCAGATCGATAGCGGCAACACCGCCGCCGCCGCCCCGGTCCTTGCCGACCTCGCCACCGCCGGAACCCCCGGCTATCGTGCTGCCGCGTCGCTCGAAGCCGCGGCGATCGCGGTACAGGCAGGCGACACGGCGAAAGGTTTGGCGGGTTACCGCGCCATCGCTGCCGACACGACGCTCGCGACGCCATTCCGTGACCTCGCGACGATCAAGGCGACCCGGATCGAATATGATACGCTGCCGCCGGCAATGGTCATCGCGCGGCTCAAACGGTTCGCCATTCCTGGCGATCCATGGTTTGCCATCGCTGCCGAGATGACCGGCATTGCCCAACTCAAGCTTGGCCAGCGTGCTGCCGCCGCGCCGTTATTCGCAGCGATCGTTCGTGATGCAGCGGCACCACCAAGTATCCGTAACCGCGCGGCCCAGCTGGCGATTGGCCTTGGGACAGATCCGGCGACGCTGGTTATGGGGCAAACGCAGGGACTAGCGCGGTGATGACACGCAACCGACTTCTGATCGTCTCTGCACTCACGCTCGCGGTCACAGGCTGCCACGCTTTCAAGCCCAAGCCGAAGACGCCCACGACAGGGCCGCG
>JBBRQR010000392.1:0-1759 GCA_038226115.1 Sphingomonadales bacterium
CTCCGCGTCGCGATGAAGCCGTAAATCGGCAGCAGAAAGCTCGCACAGTTGCCGAGTAGTGTCGCATTGGCGAGCGTCGTCCGCCCGATGCCGAGATGCCACATCGCGAGGTCGGCGGCGAACAGCACTCCGGCGGCGGTAATCGCGGGCAGCGCCCTTCGTGCGGGCAAGATGGCAAGTGGTTTGACTGGGCCGGTCCCACCGCGGGGAGCCACCACCGCGAGCAATGCCAACGGCACGAGCGCCAGTGCCAATCGCCAGAACGCCGACGCCATCGGGGGGACATCCGCCGACCGCACCAGCCACGGCCCGAACGCGAGCGCGATGCTACCGACGAGCATCGCCGGAAAGGCGACGCGCGCAGCAAACGGTCGAGGCGGCTCGGCGGAAGACATGCGGCGACGTATCGGGCATCATGGAGCGAGGCAAGCACTTGACCGCGTGATCGCCGGACCGCGCGTGACTTGGCTGCAGCAGTCGCGCTAGGTTTGCACAGCCTTTTCGACCGCGAGAATGATATGACCCAATCCACCCTGCCCGCCCGCGTCGAGGCCATCCTCGCCGACGCCACCCTCGCCGAAAAGGTCGGGATGATGTCGGGCAAGGGGTTTTTCAAAGCCTATGCCGCCGACCACGGCGTGTGGGGCGCGCGCCCGTACCGCGCCGGGTCGGGGATCGCGCGGCTCGGCGTCGAGCCATTGTTCTTCACCGACGGACCGCGCGGCGTCGCGCGGGGGCAATCGACGTGCTTCCCGTGCACGATGGCGCGCGGCGCGAGTTTCGACACCGATCTCGAAGGCCGGATCGGCGAGGTCATGGGCATCGAGGCGCGGGCGCAGGGGTGCACGCTGTCGGGCGCGGTGTGCATCAACCTGCTCCGCCACCCGGCGTGGGGGCGCGCGCAGGAAACGTACGGCGAAGACCCGCACCATCTCGGCGCGATGGGGACCGCGCTCGGGCTCGGCATCCAGGCGCACGGGGTGATCGCGACGATCAAGCATTTCGTCGTCAATTCGATGGAGAATGCGCGCTTCACCGTCGACGTCATGGTCGACGAGCGTGCGCTCCACGAAGTCTATCTGCCGCACTTCAAGGCGTGCGTCGACGCCGGGATCGCGAGTGTGATGAGCGCGTACAACCAGTTGAACGGCGAATATTGCGGGCAGAACCGCGCACTGCTGACCGACATATTGCGCGGCGAATGGGGCTTTCGCGGCTTCGTCCATTCGGACTGGGTGATGGGCGTCTATCAGACGTACGGCGCGGCGGCGGGGCTCGACATCGAAAACCCCGAGCCGCGCAAATGGGGCGACAAGTTGATCAAGGCGGTCGAGGACGGGGCGATCGCACCGGAGGTGATCGACACCGCGTGCCGCCGCATCCTGACGACGCAGATGGATTTTGCCGAGCGCGAAGTGCCGCTCGCCGACTATCCGCTGACGCTCGTCGCTAGCGACGCGCACCGCGCGCTGGCGCTCGAGGCGGCGGAGAAGTCGGCGGTCCTGCTCGAAAATGACGGGACGCTGCCGCTCGACCGCGCGCGCGTCACGCGGCTCGCGGTCCTCGGCAGCCTCGCGGCGCGCGAAAACACCGGCGACAACGGCTCGAGCCGCGTCCGCGCTCCCGAGGTCGTCACCGCCCTCGTCGGCCTCCAACGCGCGCTCGGCGACGACCGGGTCGTCACCGGCGACGAACACGATCTCGCCGCCGCACTCGCCGCCGCGCAGTCGGCCGACGCGGTCGTCGTCGTCGTCGGCTA
>JBBRQR010000393.1:0-1758 GCA_038226115.1 Sphingomonadales bacterium
AAGGGGAGGGGGAGCGATGATCGACTTCCGCAACCTCGTCGCCGCGCGCGAAAGCCTCACCCTCGCCGGCTGCGTCGCGGGCTACCAACCCTGGCTGATGGCCGACCTCGCGCGTGCTGCGAAGGGTCGCGCCGTGTTCATCGCCGCCGACGACGCCTCGGCACGGGCGATGACCGACGCGGTGACGTTCTTCGCGCCCGAGCTCGAGACGATTTATTTTCCGGCGTGGGACTGCCTGCCGTATGACCGCGCGTCGCCGTCGATGCGGGTGTCGAGCGACCGGCTCGCGGCCCTTGCCGCGCTGGGCGCGCCAACGACGAAGGCGCAGTTGCTCGTCACCACGGTCAACGCCGCGCTGCAACGGACGTTGAAGCCCGCGCGCATCGCCGAGCTGACCGCGATCATCAAGCCGGGGTCACGGATCGACCGCAACAAGCTCGCCGCGATGCTTGTCGCCAACGGCTATGTCCGCACCGACACGGTGTTCGAGGCGGGCGAGTTCGCCGTGCGCGGCGGGTTGCTCGACCTGTTCGCCGCCGGAGACACCCACGCGCTTCGCCTCGACTTCTTTGGCGACGAGATCGAGACCGTTCGCCGCTTTGACCCCGTCACCCAGCGCACCGTCGAGACTGCGACCGGCTTCACGTTGTTGCCGGTCAACGAAGTCCTTCTCGACGAAGCGACGATAAAGGCATTCCGCGCAGGTTACCTCGCCGCCTTCGGCGCGACCGCGACGGGCGATCCGCTGTACGAGGCGATGTCCGACGGGCGGCGGCTCGCGGGGATGGAGCATTGGCTGCCGCTGTTCGAGCCGGGACTGGCGACGCTGTTCGACTATCTCGGCGACGGCGCGGTCGTCGTTCGCGAGGCCGGAGCCGATCAGGCCGCCGAGGCGCGGCTCGAGGCGATCGCCGACTATCACGACAACCGCACTGCCGCGCTCAGCGCCAAAAAGGGCAGCTACCGCCCGCTCGCCCCCGATGCGCTCTACCTTGGTCGCGCAGAATGGACCGCGCTGCTCGCGGGGGCGAAGGCGCACCTGACCTCGCCCTTCCCCGTCCCCGACGGCATCCGCCGCACGGTCGATTGCGAGACGACCAACCCGCGCGACTTCACCCCCGAACGAACCGCGCAGTCGAACGTCTATGAAGCGGTAAAAACCCACATCGACGACCTCCGCGCGGCCAAGCAACGGATCGTCCTCGCCAGCTATTCAAAGGGCGCGCGCGACCGCCTTACCGGACTGCTTGCCGACCACGGCGTGACCCGCGTCGCCGCTGCCGATTCGTGGCAGGAGGCGCTCGGCCTCGCCGCCGACGGCACCGTCGCCATCGCCATCCTGCCGCTCGATCACGGCTTCACCAAGCGTGCAACGGGCGGCGACGTCGCCGTCCTGACCGAACAGGACATGCTCGGCGACCGGCTGGTCCGCCGCCGCCGTAGCGCGAAGAAGGCCGACGCCTTCATGGCCGAACTGGCGATGCTGACGCCGGGCGACCTGCTCGTCCACAAGGACCACGGCGTCGGACGCTACGAAGGCCTTGTTCCCGTCCAGATCGGCGGGCGCGGCACCGCGCTTGCCCCCGGTGCGCCGCAGGCCGTCGCCGCGAGCCGCGCCCCGCACGATTGCGTGATGCTTAGCTACAGCGGCGGCGACAAGCTGTACGTTCCGGTCGAGAACATCGACGTCCTGTCGCGCTATGGCAGTGAGTCCGAAGGCGTCGCGCTCGACAAATTGGGCGGCGTCGCGTGGCAGGC
>JBBRQR010000394.1:0-1751 GCA_038226115.1 Sphingomonadales bacterium
GCCGCGATCGTCGGCGGGGGCCGCGCCGTCGTCGAATTCGGCTCGGGCTCGTCGGCAAAGACGCCACCCTTCCTGCGGGCGGTTAGCGCGTCAGCCTATGTCCCCATTGATATATCTGCCGAATTTCTTGCGATGGCGGCGGCGGACCTGGCCGCCAAGCTTCCCGATCTGCTGGTTTTGCCGCTTGCTGCCGACTTCACGCGCCCCCTCAAGCTGCCCACCAGCATCGCGGCGCAACGCAAACTCGGGTTCTTCCCGGGGTCGACCCTCGGTAACCTTGGTCCAGTGGCGGCGGTCGACCTGCTCCGCGCGTTCGGTGATACGCTCGGCGACGATAGCTGGCTGGTCATCGGCCTCGACTTGCGCAAGGACACGACGGTCGTCGAGGCGGCGTACAACGATGCCGCCGGGATCACCGCAGCGTTCAATTTCAACATCTTACGCCGGATTAACGCCGAGCTTGCCGGCACGATCGACCTCGACGCGTTTGTCCATACGGCACACTTCAACCATGATTTCGGTCGGATCGAAATGCACCTGCGCGCGGTCTGCGCCACCGAATTCTCGGTGCTCGGTCGACGCTTTGCCCTGCCCGCTGGTGCATCGATTCATACCGAGAACAGCTACAAATGGACACTCGACGAGGCGCGGCTGCTCGCCCGCGCCGGGGGCTGGAGCCCGATTAACGTCTGGACCGATGCGGCGGACTACTTTGCCGTCCACCTGTGGCGGCGCGACGCCGCGCCGATCGAACCATGATTGACGAAGCGGGTCCGCCGTTTCTACAGACGGTAATGCAATTCTTGCGAAAGCGAACGCGATGAAGGTTCTCGTCCCCGTCAAGCGGGTGGTCGACTATAACGTCAAGGTTAGGGTGAAGTCCGACGGGAGCGGGGTCGAGCTCGCCAACGTCAAGATGAGCATGAACCCATTCGACGAAATTGCCGTCGAAGAGGCGATCAGGCTCAAGGAAAAGGGCGTCGCCACCGAAATCATCGTTGTTTCGATCGGTGTTCAACAGTGCCAGGAAACGCTGCGAACCGCACTGGCGATGGGGGCGGATCGCGGCATTCTCGTCGTGACCGATCAGAACACAGAATCGTTGATGGTTGCCAAGGTGTTGGCGAAGATCGCCGCCGAGGAAGCGCCGGGTCTTATCATTCTCGGCAAGCAGGCGATCGACGACGACGCCAACCAGACCGGCCAAATGCTCAGCGCCTTGCTTGGCTGGCCGCAGGGGACGTTCGCGTCGAAGCTGACCGTCGAAGGCGACTTCGTCACGGTCGAACGCGAGGTCGATGGCGGCGCGGAAACGATCAAGTTGAAGCTGCCCGCCGTTATTACGACGGACCTGCGGCTTAACGAGCCGCGCTATGCGTCGCTTCCGAACATCATGAAAGCGAAGGCGAAGAAGATCGATCCCAAGACACCTGCCGACTACGGGGTCGATCCAACGCCGCGCCTGACGATCGTCAAAGTTACCGAGCCGTCCAAGCGAGTGGCTGGGGTCAAGGTCAAGACTGTCGACGAACTCGTTGATAAGTTGAAGATTATGGGAGCAATCGCATGAGCGTTCTGGTTCTGGCCGAGCACGATAATGCCGTTCTTAAGGATGCCACGCTGGCTGCCGTGACGGCGGCCAGCGAAATGGGCGGCGAGGTCCATCTCCTCGTCGCGGGTGACGGCGCGCAGGCGGTGGCCGACGCAGCGGCGAAAGTTGCCGGTGTCACCAAGGTTCTTCTCGCCGACGC
>JBBRQR010000395.1:0-1715 GCA_038226115.1 Sphingomonadales bacterium
AGGCAAAGATCATCCGCGGCTGGACCGACCAGCGGGCAATCCGCGAGATCATCGTCTGGCTCTATGGCCACGGCGTCAGCTCGGCGCGGGCGGTGCGGATCTTCAAGACCTACGGCGAGGCGGCGATCGCCACGATCAAGGACGATCCGTACCGCCTCGCCCGTGACATCGCCGGCATCGGCTTCAAGACCGCCGACGCCATCGCCGCCAGCCTCGGCTACGGCAAGGACGATCCTCGCCGGGTCCGCGCCGGCGTCGCGCACGCGCTCACGACCGCGATGGACGACGGGCACTGCGGGCTGCCGCGTGACGACCTGATCCGCTCGGGTGCGGAACTCCTCGAAGTCGCCGCCCCGCTGATCGAAGCGGCGGTCGCGGCCGAGCTCATCGCCGGCGAGGTCATCGCCGGGGTCACCGATGAGCGCGAAGTGATCTTCCTCGCCGGCCTCTACCGCGCCGAGCAAGGGATCGCCGAAGGACTGCGGCGGTTGCGCGAAGAGCGGCTGCCGTGGGCGGCGATCGACGCTGGCAAGGCAATTCCGTGGGTCGAGCAGAAGACCGGTGTGACCCTGTCGGTGAGCCAGGCTGACGCGCTGCGCCTCGCGTTGATGTCGAAGGTCTGCGTCATCACCGGCGGCCCCGGCGTCGGCAAGACGACGCTAGTTAACGCCGTGTTAAAGGTGCTCGCGGCGCGCAAGCTCGACATCGCGCTTGCCGCGCCGACCGGACGCGCCGCCAAGCGGTTGTCGGAATCGACCGGCATGGACGGCATGACACTCCACCGTTTGCTTGAGACCGATCCCAAGGAGGGCGGGTTCAAGCGTAATCAGGACAACCCGCTCGCGTGTCAGCTGCTGGTCGTCGACGAAACCAGCATGGTAGACGTCCCGCTGATGAACGCGATGCTCAAGGCGCTACCGCCCGAGAGCGCCTTGCTCCTGGTCGGCGACGTCGACCAGCTGCCCTCGGTTGGCCCTGGTCAGGTGCTCAAGGATGTCATCGCTAGCGGCGCTGTACCGGTCGTGCGGCTGACCGAGGTGTTTCGTCAGGCGGCGACCAGCCGGATAATCGTCAGCGCCCACCGGATCAACGAGGGGCTGATGCCTGACCTCTCGGCGCGGGACGAAGGTGATTTCTTCTACGTCGGTGCCGAGGACCCGGGCGAGGTTGCCGACAAGGTGGTCGATCTGGTCTCGCGTCACATCCCCAGGCGGTTCGGGTTCGATCCGGCTCGCGATATCCAGGTGCTGAGCCCGATGCAGCGGGGCGGTGCCGGCGCCCGGGCACTCAACGTCTTGCTACAGCAGCGGCTGAACCCGCCGACCGATCAAGCGATCGAGAAGTTCGGCCACCGGTACGGACCCGGCGACAAGGTCATGCATGTGGTCAACGACCGCGAGCGCGATCTCTACAACGGTGATCTCGGGGTCGTCTCCCGGGTCGACCATGTCGAGGGCGAGTTGACCGCGCGGTTCGGTCAGAGCGAGACGACGTTCGATTTTGGCGAGCTCGACGCGCTCCAGCTGGCCTACGCAACAACCATCCACAAATCGCAAGGATCGGAATATCCGGTCGTCGTCCTGCCGCTGACCATGCAGGCATACACTATGCTGGGTCGCGAGCTGATCTACACTGCCGTCACTCGCGCCAGAAAACTCCTCGTGCTGGTCGGGCCGAAGAAAGCGCTCGCAATCGCGGTCAAGCGTCGGCAACCA
>JBBRQR010000396.1:0-1660 GCA_038226115.1 Sphingomonadales bacterium
ACCTCCGCCGCCAACCGCCGGTCGCGGAGCATCGCCGCAAACGGCTTGGCTTCCGCCAGCAACGTGCCGCACCGTGCGGCAAGGTCGCGGATAACGCCGAGCAGTGCCGGGGGCGACCGGTCGGCGGCGAGGACGGACGCATCGAGACCGGCGGCAGACAACATGTCATCGGGGATATACACCCGGTCCATGTCGCGGAAGTCCTTACCGCAATCCTGGAGATGGTTAATGATCTGAAGCGCGGCGCATAGCGCATCCGACGCGGGCCACGTCGACCGGTCCTCGCCGTGAACGTCGAGAACGAAGCGCCCGACTGGCATCGCCGAGTGCGCGCAATAGTCGATCAGCGCCGCATAATCGGCGGTGCGCGGCGTGTCGACGTCGCGGACAAAGGCGCGGAGGAGGTCGAGCGCGTGGGTCGCATCGAGGCGGCGGTCGGCCATCGCCTCGCGCAGGCGCAGCGCACTCTCCTCCGCCTCGGCCTCCCCCGCGATCGTTGCGCGCATATCGTCGAGCCGCGCGCGGCGTGCCACCGGATCACCCCGCGCGTCGTCGGCGATGTCGTCGGCGGTGCGAGCGAAGCGGTAGAACGCGAGGATTGGCGCGCGCGCGGCGGGCTTGAGCAGCCACGATGCGACGGGGAAGTTCTCGGTTTTCTCGGTGCGGGTTCCGGTCATAGAGGCCCCGACGCAGCCTGCGCGCGGCCCTTCCACAGACCACCCTGCCCGCGCCAATGCTGGACCGCCGACACGATCGTGTACCACCCATAGACGGCGGCAATCGCCGGAACCGCTGCCCCCCACGCCGGGGAGCGACGATAGAAGCGCAGCATCGGCTGGAACGCCGCCGACATCATGCCCCATGCGGCGATTCCGGCAAGGCGCGGCGCGCCGTCGGCGAGTAGCGCCAGCGCGGGCGGCGCGAGGAAGGTCAGCGCGAGGCCGGTGACCGTCCCGATAAGAAGCAGCGGCGAATATTTGAGCTGCGCATACGCCGACCGCGAAATCATCGCGCCGATGTCGGCGACGCGCGGATACGGGCGCAGCGAAACCGACCGCCGAGTGAGGTACAGCCCAATCGGCCCCTGCGCCTTCATCAGCCTCGCCAGCGCACAATCGTCGATCAGTGCGCCACGAATGGCAGCGATCCCTCCGGCGCGGGCGAGCGCGGCGCGGTTGACGAGCATCACCCCGCCCGCTGCCGCCGCAACGCGACCGGGGCGGTTGACGGCGCGGAACGGGAACAACAACATAAAGAACCACACGAACGCCGGGACGAGCGCGCGCTCGGCCACGCTGTCGGTCCGCAGCTGCGCCATCAGCGACACGAGCACCCGTCGCTCGGCGACGGCGCGCGCGACGAGGGTCCGCAGCGCATCGGGAGCGTGCTCGATATCGGCGTCGGTCAGCCAGAGGTAGGTCGGCTCACCGGCGGCGGCGTTCCCGTGCGCGACTGCGGCGAGCTTTCCGGTCCAGCCGGCCGCGAGGAGGGGAGCGGTGAGGACGCTCAGCCTCCCCTTCCCTTCAGGGGAGGGGTCGGGGGTAGGGACCGAGGGCGCAGCCGAGTCCGCAACTGCCCGGTCGATCCCCACCCCCTGGCCGGCTGCGCCGTCTCTCGCCCCTCCCCTGAGGGGGAGGGGAGGAGAAAACGCCGCCCACGC
>JBBRQR010000397.1:0-1646 GCA_038226115.1 Sphingomonadales bacterium
GTTGATGACGCTGCCCTGCCCGCCGAGCCAGCCCCAGTCGGCGCGATACCGCCCGTCGCCCTCGACAGCGAAGACCGGGTCGATGCCGTTCGCCTTGCACAGGTCGAAATCGTCCTCGCCGTGGTCGGGGGCCATGTGGACCAGCCCCGTCCCCTGATCGGTGGTGACGAAGTCGCCCGCGAGGAACGGGCGCGGTCGGGCGAAGAAGCCGCCGAGGGCGTGCATCGGATGGCGGGCGACTGCTCCGGCGAGGTCGGAGCCTTTACCGATCCAGACAACGCCCGTTATTGACCGTGCGCCGACATTAAGACCGAGCTCGTCGAGTCCGCCGCCAAGACAAAAAATGTCGAGAAGACGTTCTTGCGCGATCTCCAATTTTGCGCGCTTACTAAAGTCCTCCCATTGCTCCGCTACAACAAGCTGTACGATGCCGTCGTGCAAGTAGGCCACGTAGATGAAAGACGGCCCATAGGCGATCGCCTGGTTGACCGGGATCGTCCACGGCGTCGTCGTCCAGATCACCGCCGTCGCGCCGACCAGTTCGGGGGCGTTCGGGCATTCGATGATCTCGAACCCGACGTCGATCTGGGTGCTGACGATGTCGGCGTATTCGACCTCGGCCTCGGCGAGCGCGGTCTTTTCGACCGGCGACCACATCACCGGCTTGGCCCCGCGATACAGTTGCCCGCTCGCGGCGAACTTGAGCAGTTCGGCGACGATCGTCGCTTCGCTGGCGAAGTCCATCGTCAGATACGGGTCGGCCCAGTCGCCCATGACGCCAAGCCGCTGGAACTGCCCCGACTGGCGCTGCACCCAGTGGCTCGCATACGCCCGGCATTCGGCGCGGAACTCGGTTGGGGGGACATCGTCCTTGTTGAGCTTCTTGGCGCGATACGCCTCCTCGACCTTCCACTCGATCGGCAGGCCGTGGCAGTCCCAGCCGGGAATGTACGGCGCGTCGTAGCCCAGCGCCGACTGGCTGCGGACGATCAGATCCTTGAGGATCTTGTTCATCGCATGGCCGACGTGAAGGTCACCGTTCGCGTACGGCGGGCCGTCGTGGAGGATGAACCGCTCCCGCCCGGCCCGCTGTGCGCGAAGCGTGCCGTACACGTCCTCCGCCGCCCAGCGCGCGAGCCACACCGGCTCGGCCTCGGCCAATCCCGCGCGCATCGGAAAATCGGTCTTCGGCAGGAAGACGGTGGCGCGGTAATCTCTAGCGGGCTGGTCGGACATAGCGTTGCGCGTCTAACCGCGCGGCGGCTGCGGCGCAACGGCAAGCGCGGCGCGGGCGGCCTCCCCGTCGCGCGCGATCTGCGCCTTGAGCGCGTCGAGACCGTCGAGTTTCCATTCGGGGCGAAGGTAAGCGACGATGGCGACGTCGATCACCCGCTCATAGAGATCGCCCGCCCAGTCGAACAAATGCACTTCAAGCAATTCGAGCGGCGGCTCGATCATTGGGCGGATGCCGAGGTTGGCGACGCCGTCGAGCCAGCGCCCGTCGACCAGCGCGCGCACCGCATAGACCCCGTATGCCGGACGGAGATAGTCGCCAAGGGTGACGTTCGCCGTCGGGAAGCCGAGCGTTCGCCCGAGCTTCGCGCCATGCTCGACGGTGCCGCGAAGGGTGAACGGACGCGTCAGCA
>JBBRQR010000398.1:0-1641 GCA_038226115.1 Sphingomonadales bacterium
GACGATCCTCGGCGACGGCGCGGTCGCGGTGAACCCCGACGATGCGCGGTACAAGCACCTCATCGGCACCTTCGCGACGCTGCCGTTGCTGGGTCGCCGCCTGCCGATCGTCGCCGACAGCTACGTCGAGGCCGACTTCGGCAGCGGCGCGGTCAAGATCACCGCCGCGCACGACTTCAACGACTTCGCCCTCGCCGCACGCCACCCCGCCGCTGCCATCCCGCTGATCAACCTGATGAACCCCGACGGCACGATGTCCGACGCCTGCCCCGAAGCGTATCGCGGGCTGACCCGCGAGGCGGCGCGGGCGAAAGTCGTCGCCGACTTCGACGCGCTCGGTCTGCTCGACAAGGTCGAGCCGCACAAGCACCAAGTCCCCTTCGGCGACCGCTCGGGCGTCGTCATCGAGCCGTATTTGACCGACCAATGGTACGTCGACGCGAAGACGTTGGCCGTTCCGGCGATCGACGCCGTCCGCTCGGGCGCGACGCGGTTCGTGCCAGCGACATGGGAGAAGACGTACTTCAACTGGATGGAGAACATCCAGCCATGGTGCGTCAGCCGCCAGATCACGTGGGGTCACCGGATTCCAGCGTGGTATGGGCTGCCAAAAGAGTTCTATTCCCTCGATAACGTTAACGCACTTACGTTTTCCTTGGGTCATTTCAGTGGTGGGAAGGTCATCGTTGCGGAGAGTGAAGCCGCTGCTAAGAGCCTGTTTGCCGAGTACTACGCTTGCGGGCTAGACGAGCTTCAAACTAATGGGTCGTTTTCGGCGAACGCATACGCGAATAGGCTGACGGCGCCGGAATACATTATTTGGCAGGACTCCGACGTTCTCGACACATGGTTCTCCTCCGCCCTGTGGCCGTTCGCCACTCTCGGCTGGCCGTCCGACGATGCGCGCGTCGCCCGCTACTACCCCGGCGATGTCCTCGTCACCGGGTTCGACATCATCTTTTTCTGGGTCGCGCGGATGATGATGCAGGGCATCCACTTCATGGATAAAGTGCCGCCGTTCGCCACCGTCTATTGCCACGGCCTCGTTCGCGACGCGAAGGGGGCGAAGATGTCGAAGTCGAAGGGCAACACCGTCGACCCGCTCGCGCTGATCGACCGTTACGGGGCCGACGCGCTGCGCTTCACTCTGACCGCGATGGAGAGCCAAGGGCGCGACATCAAGCTCGATGAGAAGCGCGTCGAGGGCTACCGCAACTTTGCGACCAAGTTGTGGAACGCCGCGCGCTTCGCCCAGAGCAACGGCATCGCCGCCAGCCGCACGGTCACGCCGCCGTCCGCGACAGAAGCCGTCAACCGCTGGATCATCGGCGAGGTGATCCAAACGGCCGCCGCGCTCGACGCCGCGGTCGCCGCCTTCCGCTTCGATACTTATGCCGAGACGATCTATGCCTTTGCGTGGAACCGCTTCTGCGACTGGTATCTCGAACTGACCAAGCCGCTGCTTGCCGAGGGCGCGGACGCGGTCGTCGCGGCCGAGACGCGTGCGGTCGCCGGGTGGGCGCTCGATCAGATCCTCGTCATGCTCCACCCGGTAATGCCGTTCCTGACCGAGGAGCTGTGGCACCGACTCGGGAGCCGCGACCATGACCTGATCGTCGCCGCGTGGCCGGTGACCGACGC
>JBBRQR010000399.1:0-1632 GCA_038226115.1 Sphingomonadales bacterium
ACAGCAGGTTGACGAACTGGCGGAGGACTTCACAGTTCTTTTTCGCCGCCAGTTCAAGAGCGCTCGTTGAGCGGCTTTTTCGGGGTACCGGGGCGCATATGAGGATGGAAATGTAAGCGGCTTAGTGGGTTGCCGGGTGGGAGAAGAAGTGATGGCAAGATAAAGCGAGATTCCTCGCTGCCGGAACTTCGTCCCTAAGTGTTTGTCTGCACATTGTTTTTTGGCGTTTCGCGGCACCGTCCGCAAGGTGAATGGGTGGCGCTCAAGCCATTTTCTTGTTTAATATCAATGCTTCGACATGCACCATCCATAATGTGCTTCAAATCCAGTCCCGCCGTTTCCCGCCGCTCGCAAGTCTTTCTACCCTACGGCGCTACGCCTCGATTTACTGTCTTGCGTCGTTGATTCCGACCCTCAATCGTCACGTCATGGCGAACGATGACGACCGATTCCGCATCCGTCCCGGCAAGGTCCGCGACCAAGGAGCGACCCGTCTGCCGAGGGCGGTGCGGCAGCGTCCGAAGACCTTCATCGGCGAGGTGCATCAGGCTATCCGCCGGGCGGGCGGCAACCCCAACCGGCTGGCCGGGACGGGGAAGGGAAGCGGGCGGTTCAACGCGCGCGGGCGGGGCGCACAGATCGCGGCGGGGTTGAAGGGCCGGAACGGGTGGAGCCGGGACGGGAGCGGCGTCCGCACCCGCTCGCGCCGGGTGGCGGTGAAGGCCCGCGTGGTGAAACTCAATCCGCAGCGCGGTTCGGCGCGGGGACGGCAGTTCGTCAGCAGCAAGGCGGTGGACGCGCATCTGCGTTATCTTGAGCGCGATGGCGTTACCCGCGACGGCGAAAAGGGCCAGGTCTATTCCGCCGACAAGGACGTTGCCGATGGCCCTGCCTTTCTCGACCGGGGCCGAGAGGATCGCCACCAGTTTCGTTTCATCGTGTCAGCAGAGGAAGGCGTAGAACTGTCCGACCTACGGCAGACCACGCGAGACCTGATGACCCAGATGGAAGCCGACCTGGGAACCAAGCTCGACTGGATCGCCGTCGATCATCACAACACCGGCCACCCGCACGCCCACATCCTGATGCGCGGCGTGACCGACGATGGCAAGATGCTCAACATCGCCGGGGACTATATCGCCCACGGCATCCGGGAACGGGCGAGCGAGATTGTCACGCTGGAGCTGGGCCGCCAGACCGAGCAGGAGGTCAGCCAGCAGCTTGAGCGCGAGGTGGACGCCGAACGGTTCACCCGGCTCGACCGGATGCTGATCGCGGCGCAGGAACGCGACGAGTTCTCCGATCTACGTCCCGACAAGGACATGCTCGAAACCGCCCGGCAGAATCGGGCGCTGCTGATCGAGCGCGCCCGCAAGCTGGAGCGCATGGGACTGGCGACCGAGCATACGCCGGGCGTCTGGACGATATCCGCCCGCGCCGAGCCGATGCTCCGCGAGCTGGGCACGCGCGGCGACATCATCAAGACCATGCACGAGGCGCTGGAGCGCGAAAGCGTCGCACAATATCGAGCGGCCTCCAGCTACAACGTCCACCGCGCCATCCCGACCGAACGCATTGTCGGTCGCGTCATCGCCAAGGGGCTGGGCGGTGACGAGCTTGGCGAACGGATCG
>JBBRQR010000400.1:0-1614 GCA_038226115.1 Sphingomonadales bacterium
GCTCGCTGCATCGCCGCCACGTCGATCGCGCCGACGAGCGGGCGCAGCGCCGCGTCGAGCGCATGATCCTTCGCGCGGGCCGGTGAAACGAGCAGCAGCGCGTCATACGACGGGATGGCACCGAGCGGATCGGTGAGGACGACGAGGTCCTGTGCCGCGATCCGTCCGTCGCTCGAAAACGCCGAGATGACATCGGCCTCACCGCTCGCCAGCGCGCGGTACATGAACGTCGGCTCGAACGATTTCTTCGCCTTGAACGCGAGGTGGTACGCCGCATCGAGCCCCGCCCATTCGGGCCGCGACAGGAATTCGATGTCGGCCCCGAGCGTCAGCCCCGGCGCGGCGCGGGCAAGATCGGCGATCGTCGTCAGATTCAGCCGGGTCGCGGTGTCGCGGCGGACCGCGAGGACGTAGGCGTTTTCGAACCCGAGCGGACCGACGACGCCAACACCGTATTTAGCCGCAAGCTCGCGGGTCACCGCCGCCAGCATCGCCGGGCGCGGCAGTTTTTCCGAATGACCGAGGATGCCGGTCCACAACGTCCCGGCGTAATCGACGTAGACATCGACATCGTTCGCCGCGAGCGCACGAAACGCCACCGCCGAGCCGAGGCCCGACCGCTGAACGACCGCGCGGGGGGCGAGGCGAGCAGCGATCAAGTCAGCAAGGATATATTGTTCGGAGAAGTTCTTCGCGCCGACGACGACCGGAGCCGCCGGGGCGCGGCCGAGCGAGGGAACGACCGCCGCCGCTGCGATGGCCGCGAGCAGCAGCGCGCCGCCGATCAGCCGTCGCCGCGATCCGCTCGCCAGCCCCGCCTCGATCGACCCAAGTGCGGCGTCGACGACGACCGCCAGCGCCGCCGCCGCGCCGCAGCCGACCAGCACCGCGATCCAATTTTCGGTCTGCAACCCGGCAAAAATGAAATCGCCGAGGCACGTCGCGCCGACCGCCGTTGCCAGCGTCGCCGCGCCGATCGTCCACACCGCCGCCGTCCGCACGCCGCCGAGGATGACCGGCGCGGCGAGCGGCAGTTCGACCTGCACCAGCCGCTGACGCGCGGTCATGCCGACGCCGTTGGCCGCCTCGATAACGTCGGCATCGACCCCGAGCAGGCCGCCCAGCCCGCCGCGCAATAACGGCAAGAGCGCGTAGAGCGCGAGCGCAAGCAGCGCCGGCAGGAAACCGAGGACGGGCAGCGTTCCCCCCGTGACCCCCCGCACCGCGAGCAGCGCAGGGTAAAACAAGGCGAGCAGCGCCAGCGCCGGGATCGTCTGGACCAGCCCGGCGAACCCCAACGCGACCGCGCGCAACCGGGGCCGCGACCGCGCAAGCAGAACCAGCGGCGCGGCAACGACGATCGCCAGCCCGAGCGCCGTGGCACTGAGAACCACATGCGCCGCCAGCTTCGTTGGGACATCGGCGAGCGCGGCGGCGAGCGCGGGGGTCAACGCGGGACTCATAACAACGCCGCCAGTCGCTCGGCATGGCGGCGCGGGGTGGCGATCATCGCCGCGACGGTCGGGTCGACGTGGCCGCGCAGCAGCACCGCCGGCGTCGCGTCGGCGACGATCAGTCCGGCGGCGACGACGACGACGCGGTCGGCCAGCAGCA
>JBBRQR010000401.1:0-1593 GCA_038226115.1 Sphingomonadales bacterium
GGATCCTGGCGGCGGTCACCAGCGATGGGCTCGAGGCGGTCGAGGCGGCTTGTGCCGAAGCGCTGGCCGCCGGGCCGGTCAGCCGCGACGTCGTGCTCAACATCCTGACGCGCCAGCGTCAGCCGCCGCCGCCGCTGACAATCGTCACCCCCGACGCGCTGCGGCTGCGCCACGAGCCGCGCGCCGACTGTGCCCGTTACGACAGCCTGAGGAGATCCTATGGAACGCCACCAGATACTGGAGATGATGGGCGAGCTGAAGCTTGTCGGCATGCGCCATGCCTATGACGAGGTGATCGCCGACGCGGTTAAACGCCAGCATCCGGTGCCGCGCGTCGTCGGCGACCTGCTCACCGCCGAGATCAACGAGAAGCAGGCACGGTCGATCAAGTATCAGCTGACGATCGCCAAACTGCCGCTGGCGAAGGATATCGCCGGGTTCGATTTTACCGGCACGCCGATCAACGAGGGGCTGGTCCGCGAGCTGGCGGCCGGCGGCTTCCTCGCCCACCAGCGTAATGCCGTGCTGGTCGGCGGCACCGGCACTGGCAAGACCCATCTCGCCATCGCCATCGGTCGCGCCTGCGTCCGCGGCGGTGCCCGGGTCCGGTTCTATAACACCGTCGATCTCGTCAACCGGCTCGAAGCCGAGACCCGCGCCGGGCGAGCCGGGCGCATCGCCGACCATCTGTCGCGCCTCGATCTCGTTATCCTCGACGAGCTCGGCTACCTGCCGTTCGCGCTGTCGGGCGGCCAGTTGCTGTTCCACCTCGTCAGTCGGCTCTACGAGCAGACCTCGGTGATCGTCACCACCAACCTCGCGTTCGGCGAATGGCCCTCGGTGTTCGGCGACGCCAAAATGACGACGGCGCTGCTCGACCGGCTGACCCACCACTGCGAGATCGTCGAAACCGGCAACGAAAGCTGGCGGTTTAAGAGCCGCGAAGCCGCCTGACCGCCACTCCCCGCGGGTTGCCCCGGTGGGCCCACAGGAACCTCCCACGGCCGCCCCCGCCAGCCCCCGTGGCCGGGCGCGGTGCCGGCCGCGGGTCCCTCCTATGGACTACCGGGACAACCCGCTCCCGCAGTCCATGGGGGTCAATGTTCGACGCCGATCCGGGGTCAACTTTGCGCGCCGATTGACAGACCTGGGCGCGGGTGAACGCGGTGGCGACGGCGATCCGCGTGTATTCGCGGGCGCGTGAGCGGACGTCGGCGTCTAGCGCGGCGCGAAGGTCGCCGACCTTGTGCGGGGTCGTGTCGTCGGTCAGCGCGGCCGCGGCACGGGCAAGTCGGTTGCTCCAGATGGGCGTCATCGGTCGGTCCTCTCGGATAGTGGTTCAGGCGTGTCCGGCGGCTTCGCCGAGCAGCGCCGCAGCCATGCGGGCGCTGCTCGGGAAGGCGCGGGTCAGATTGGCGACGACGGTCTCCTCGCGTGACGGTCGCTGTGATGATGCCGGTGTTGAGCAGGGTGAGGAACATTGCGGAGGCTCCCGAGCGACTATTCGCTCGAGGTGACCGCCGGCTCCTCCCCTTTGATCGATGCCGTACCGCTGGAACCGAACGAGCGGTGTGTTTGCTGACAAGCGCGCAA
>JBBRQR010000402.1:0-1566 GCA_038226115.1 Sphingomonadales bacterium
CGGATCGCTGCGCCCTCGCGCAGGAATTCGGGGTTGGAGACGACGGCGAAGGTCGCGTTCGGGTTGGTATCGTGGAGGATGCGTTCGACTTCGTCGCCGGTGCCGACGGGAACGGTCGACTTGGTGATGACGACGGTCGCCTTGGTACACGCGCGGGCGATGTCGTGAGCAGCGGCGTAGACATAGCTGAGGTCGGCGTGACCATCGCCGCGCCGTGAAGGGGTGCCGACCGCGATGAATACCGCTTCGGCGCCCGCAACGCCGGCGGCGAGGTCGGTGGTGAAGGTCAGCCGTCCGGCGCGCGCATTGTTGCCGACCAGCTCGGCGAGGCCGGGTTCGTAGATCGGCATGATCCCGGCCTTGAGCCGGTCGATCTTGCCCTGGTCGAGGTCGACGCAGACGACGTCGTGACCGAAATCGGCGAAACACGCCCCCGAAACCAGGCCGACATAGCCCGAACCGATCATTGCAATGCGCATAGGGAAGGTGTTGCTCCGTGGCTTCGGTTGGGCGGTAGCAGCGGTCGGCGGTGATGGGAAGCGTGGCGCTGTGGACTTTTCGGGGTGCCCACGGCAGGACTTGTGCGGGGGCGACGAACGTCGAGCGGGAGAATTTTATGCGCCTGTTGATCGCCGCCGCAATGCTTACGGCTTCCACCGTTGCCGCGCAGGAAACGCCACCTGTCGTCGGCGCGCCTGCCGCTGCATCGTCGAACGCCACCCCTGCCGCCGACACGCCGCCACCGACGCCGCCCGCCGACACCTATGCCGAAAAGGACGTCATCGCGGCCGCCGAAGGGGTGTTCGGGAAGGGTGCCGAAGGCGCCGCCAAGCTCGTTGAAAAGGCATTCAGGGACCTCGGTCGGCCCAACGCCTATATCGTCGGGCGCGAGGTATCGGGCGCGTTCATCGTTGGCGTCCGCTATGGCTCGGGAACGCTTTATTCGAAGGTCGAGGGCGAGCTGCCGGTTTACTGGACCGGGCCGTCAGTCGGCTTCGATGCAGGCGGCGACGGCAGCCGGGTCTTCACCCTCGTCTATCACCTCGATGATACTGCCGACTTGTTTCACCGCTTCCCGGGCGGCGAGGGCAAGGCCTATGCCATTGCCGGCTTCACCGCGACGTACAACCAGCGCCACCGCGTCATCCTCGTGCCAATCAAGCTCGGCGTCGGCCTGCGGTTGGGGATCAACGGGGGATGGGTTCATTACACCCCCAAAAGCCGATGGGTGCCGCTGTGACGCTGATCGACCCTGTAAAGTGTCGGGATACTTTACACTCGAGCCGACGGCAAATTCGTAACCTGTTGTAATGTTTTGGTCAGCGTTCCTGGCACGAAAATTGCATCTCCTGTCATGAGAAAACATTCGTAGGGATTGTCTTATGTTTAAGATGCTCGTCGCCGGTGCTCTGATCGCTGCCGCAACGCCGTCTTTCGCCGTAACGCAGGCTTACGATACCGGCCCGGCAACGCCCGGCAACCAGGCATGGGGCGGGACCCTTGGTCTCGATTTCGACGTCAACACGAAGTTCACGGTCACGAGCCTCGGCAGCTTCGATGCTGGAC
>JBBRQR010000403.1:0-1558 GCA_038226115.1 Sphingomonadales bacterium
GCATCAGAGCGGAGGCAATGTCGCCAGGATGTCGGCGTCGCCGACGGCGATAAACGCGCCGTTCCCGTGCCCCGGCTTACCGTAGGCGAAGGCGCGCCCAGACGGCCCGACCATCGTTCCCCCCGCCGCGCGCAGAACCGCGTCGCCGGCGGCGGTGTCCCATTCCATCGTCTGGCCATAGCGCGGGTAAACGTCGGCCGACCCTTCGGCGAGGCGGCAGAATTTGAGGCTCGATCCCGCCGGTTCGAGGACAACGAGGCCCAGCCGCGACAGATATGCCTTGGTCGCGTCGTCGAGGTGGCTGTGGCTGACGACGACCGTCGGCGGCGTGGCGGCGCGGCGGGTGGTGATCGCCTCGCGCGCCTCGCCCGGACGCTGGCGGAACGCGCCGTGCCCCGCTGCGCCCGCCCACAGGATGCCGTCGCGCGGTGACAGGACGAGCCCGAGCACGGGGACGCCGCCGTCGATCAACCCGATGTTGACCGAATACGCCGCGCGCCCGGCGATGAAGTCGCGGGTGCCGTCGAGCGGGTCGATCAGCCAGAAGCGGTCGGCGGCGATCGTGCGGTGACCGGCGGCGTGGGCTTCCTCGGCAACGATCGGCGCGGTGTCGAGCTGACTCAGGGCGGCGATGATCAGCGTCTCGGCGGCCTCGTCGGCCTCGGTCACCGACGACCCGTCCGCCTTGCCGCGCGTTTCGAACCCCGCCGTCCGCACCGCCTCGATCAGATCGCCCGCCGCGCGCATGACGGGGACGAGGGCGTCGAGGAGGGCCGGGGCGTCGAGGAGGGCCGGGGCGTCGAGAAGGGCAGGGGCGTCGCGCATCCGCATCAGCCCTATGCCGTCACGCGGGCGCTGTCATCTGCAATGGGGTTTTTGCGGCGCGGGCCTCTGCCCCGGCGTGCACGCCGCCGCCTAAGCCTCGACGAGCGGGTCGACCCCTATGCCTCGACGGGCGCGAACAGGTCGCTTGCGCTCAGGCCGAGCCGGTCGATGCGGCGGCGAATGCGCGGCCAGTCGCTGGCGATGAACGCCGCGCGTTCCGACGCGAGCAACGCTGCCGCCGCGCCGGGTTCGATATACAGCCCGACGCCCTTGCGCGCGGCGACGAGCCCGGCCGTCCGCAATTCCTGATACGCCTTGGCGACGGTCAGCGGATTGACCGCGAGTTCGCTCGCCAGCGCGCGCACCGACGGCAGCGGCGCGGCGGACCCGGCGTCGCTGTCGATGATCCGCGCGACGATCAGGTCGCGGATCTGAAGATAAATCGGTCGGTCGCCCTGCCACATGACTGTGGTATGCGGCTAGAACACTGCAGCGTCAAGCGCGGTGAGTGGCGAGCGGGGGAACGCGCCTTCGCGTTCGCACGTCCGCCACCGACCCGCGCAAGCGACGGGCGGCGGGTCGGCGAACCTTCATCGCCGAACCCGTCCGACGACGCGGCTTTGCCGCGGCGCTCTACCTACTCCCTCGCGCACCCCTCACCACGCCCGAACGACATCCCCCATGTCCGGTCGTGGCCGCTCCTCGAGTGCCTTTCCCGGCGAGCCGATGAACA
>JBBRQR010000404.1:0-1556 GCA_038226115.1 Sphingomonadales bacterium
CCGGCAGCATCGGCGACGGCAAGATCTTCGTCACCGACGTCGCCAGCGCGGTCCGCATCCGCACCGGCGAAACCAACGAAACCGCGCTGTAAGGGGGCCGACCACATGAAATTGTACCTCAAATCCCTCGCGGCGGCAGGAGCAGCGGCATCGCTTGCGCTGCCCGCATGGGCGGCACCGGCGCTGATCAAGGCCCCGACCGCGCTGCAACAGGCCGATATGTCGAACAAGGGCGACACGGCGTGGATGCTCGTGTCGACGCTGCTCGTCCTGATGATGTCGGTACCGGGGCTCGCGTTATTCTACGGCGGGCTGGTGCGGACGAAGAACATGCTTAGCGTGCTAATGCAGGTGTTCATGATCGTGTCGATCGTCGCGGTGATCTGGTGCTGCTGGGGCTATTCGGAGACGTTCACCGCGAGCGGCAGCCCGTTCCCGCAATTGTTCGGCGGCCTGAGCAAAGCGATGTTGATCGGCGTGTCGTCGTCGACCTATGCGGCGACATTCTCGAATAATGTCTACATCCCCGAGTACGCCTATGTCGTCTTCCAGATGACGTTCGCGTGCATCACCCCGGCGCTGATCGTCGGGGCGTTCGCCGAGCGGGTGAAGTTCAGCGCGCTGATGGTCTTCGTCGTCGCGTGGATGACGGTCGTGTATTTCCCGATCGCGCACATGGTCTGGTACTTCGCCGGACCGGACTTTCTGCCCGATGCCAAGACCGACGCCGGCTTGCTGTTCAATATGGGGGCGCTCGACTTCGCCGGTGGCACCGTCGTCCACATCAACGCCGGGATCGCCGGGCTGGTCGGCTGCCTGATGATCGGCAAGCGCCTCGGCTACGGTAAGGAATCAACGCCGCCGCATTCGCTGACAATGACGATGATCGGTGCGTCGCTGTTGTGGGTCGGCTGGTTCGGTTTCAACGCGGGGTCGAACCTCGAAGCCAACGGCGTCACCGCAACGGCGTTCATCAACACCTTTGTTGCCACCGCCGCTGCCGCCGTCAGCTGGGCGCTGATCGACCAGATCGCCCACGGCAAGCCGTCGATGCTCGGGGCTGCATCGGGCGCCGTTGCGGGGCTGGTCGCCATCACTCCAGCCAGCGGGTTCGCCGCGCCGATGACGTCGATCCTGCTCGGCTTCATCGTCTCACCGGTGTGCTTCCTGTTCGTCACCAAGGTGAAGGCGGCGTTCAAATACGACGACACGCTCGACGTCTTTGGTGTCCACTGCGTTGGTGGGATCGTCGGTGCGCTGGCGACCGCGATTGTCGCCGCACCGTCGCTCGGTGGGCAAGGGACGATCGACTACACTGTTTTCCCCTACGCCGCGATCAAGCCCGAAGCCTATGACATGGCAGCGCAGCTCATCACTCAGCTCAAGGCCGTCTGCCTGACGCTGGCGTGGTCGGGCATCGGTTCGGCGATCCTCTACTTCGTCATCGACAAGACGATCGGGCTGCGTCCCACCGAGGAAGCCGAGCGCGAAGGCCTTGACATTACCTCGCACGGCGAGCGCGCGTACAACAGCTGACCTGTTCCTCCCCAAGGAAA
>JBBRQR010000405.1:0-1547 GCA_038226115.1 Sphingomonadales bacterium
ACAGCCGCCAATACACTGCCAGCCGAAATCGATGCGATCCGGACCCATGGTGTCGAACCCGACGCGCTGCCAGCCGTCCATCTGCTGACGAATGGGCGTTATTCGGTCATGCTGACGAGCGCGGGCGCGGGGTATAGCCGGTGGCAGGGCCTTGCGATCACCCGCTGGCGCGAGGATCCTGTGGTCGCCGGCCATGGTTCGTGGCTGTATGTCGGCGACCGCCAGAGCGGCGAGTCATGGTCGGCAACGCTGGCCCCGCGCGGTGGCGAGCCGACGGGTTATATCGCCCGGTTCAGCGAAGGTCGCGCCGAATTCTCCCGTGATGACGGCGCGCTGACGACGACCACCGTGGTGCTCATCTCGCCCGAGGACGACGCCGAAGTGCGCCGGGTTTCGGTCGCCAACCGGGGGTCGCATAGCCGACATATCAACTTGACATCGCTGATCGAACTGACGCTCGGATCGCAGTCGACCGATCTCGCCCATCCCGCTTTCGCCCGAATGTTCGTCGAGACCGAGCACCTTGAAGGACCCGTTCTTATCGCCCATCGCCGCCCCCGCGGCAGCGATGATCCGGCGATCTGGGTC
This sequence comes from Sphingomonadales bacterium, assembly GCA_038226115.1. GTDB lineage: Bacteria > Pseudomonadota > Alphaproteobacteria > Sphingomonadales > Sphingomonadaceae > Polymorphobacter_B. The sequence continues at coordinate 589 of JBBRQR010000405.1, forward strand.
GCGCATTTCGCCGTGGTCGACGGCGAGGCGGCAGGAGCGACCACTTGGGATACCGATCGCGGGTCGTTCGTCGGTCGCGGTCGCTCGGCCGCCGATCCCGTCGGCCTTACGCAACCCCTCGCTGGCCGCGCCGGAACCGTGCTCGACCCCGTGCTGGCGCTCCGCTGTCCGGTTGTCGTCGCCCCCGGACAAACGACGCGCGTTTCATTCTGGACGATCGCCGCCGCGTCCCGCGAGGCTCTGATCGACTCAATCGACCGCCAGAACAGCGCGAGCGCCTTCGACCGCGCGCAGGTTGGAGCGTGGACCCAGGCTCAGATCGAGCGGCGCTTCCTGATGCTCGACCTCCGCGCCGCCGCCGATTTTCAACGCCTTGCCGCGCATATCGTCAACGCCGGAGCCGCCCTCGCCCCACCGCCCGAACTTGTCGCCCGCGCCGCCGGGCCGCAGTCGTCGCTGTGGGTCCACGGCATTTCCGGCGACCGCCCGATCGTGATCGTCCGTATCGACGATCCACGCGACATGAAACTGGTCGCCGAAATGCTGCTCGCCTTTGAATTTCTTCGCGCGCGCGCCCTCGCGTTCGATCTCGTCATCCTCAATGAACGCAAGGCATCGTATATACAGGACCTGCAAACCGCGATCGACGACGCCGTGCGAGGGGTGCGGATGCGCGCCGCCCCGGTCATCGACTGTGGCGAAATCTACACGTTGCGGAGCGACATCATGCTCGAAGCGCAGGTGGCATCGCTGCGTGCGCTGGCGCGGGTCGAACTCGTCGCGTCGCGCGGAGCGTTGCGCCGCCAGTTGCAGCGGACCGAGCCGCCCGCCGACGTCGCTGCTGCACCGCTTCCGGCACCGTGCCTGCCACGCTCGGGCCGTCCGCGCGACGAAGCCCTGCCCCGCGCCGAAACGGTCGAATTCTGGAATGGTTTCGGCGGATTTCACGACGATGGCCG
>JBBRQR010000406.1:0-1536 GCA_038226115.1 Sphingomonadales bacterium
CGAGGCGGCAGGGGTCAATTTTCCCGACGCGCTGATCATCCGAAATCTCTATCAGTTCAAGCCGACGCTGCCATTCTCGCCGGGCGGCGAGGCGGCAGGGGTGATCGACGCGGTTGGCGAAGGGATAACCGACCTTGCCGTCGGTGACCGCGCCGTGGTGATGACAGGGAACGGCTGCTACGCTGAGTACGTCATCGCCAACCGCGCGCAGGTCGTGCCGATCCCGGCCGAGATGCCGTCCGACGTCGCCGCCGGGTTCATTATGACCTATGGCACGTCGCACCATGCGCTCAAGCAGCGGGCGAAACTCCAGCCGGGCGAGACGATGCTCGTTCTGGGTGCAGCGGGCGGGGTCGGGCTGACGGCGGTCGAGCTTGGCAAGGTGATGGGAGCGAAGGTCATCGCCGCCGCTTCGACCGACGAAAAGCTGGCGCTGTGCCGCGAATACGGCGCCGACGAGACGATCAACTATACCGACTCCAGCCTTAAGGACGAGATCAAGCGGCTGACCGGCGGCAAGGGGGTCGACGTCGTCTACGATCCCGTCGGCGACCGCTTCGCCGAACCGGCGTTTCGCGGCATCGCGTGGAATGGGCGCTACCTCGTTGTCGGATTTGCCGGGGGTAATATCCCGTCACTCCCACTTAATCTGCCGCTCATCAAGGGAGCAAGTATCGTCGGTGTCTTCTGGGGGGCGTTCACGCAGGCCGAACCGGCGGTCCACCGCGCCAACATGGCCGAGCTGCTCGACTGGTACGCCAAGGGCACGATCAAACCGCACGTCAGCAAGCATTTCCCGCTGAGCGAAGGCGCAGCGGCAATCCGCTGGATGATGGACCGCAAGGCGACGGGGAAGGTCGTGCTGACCGCCTGAGGCGGAGCCGCTACCTAAGCAGTCCACCGCGCGGCAGCGTCGTCATCGCTGGCCTTCGCCGCGACCCAAGCGGTTTCCCCCGCGCGCTCTTCGGCTTTCCAGAACGGTGCGCGGGTTTTGAGCCAGTCCATGAGGAACTCGGCTGCCGCGAACGCTGCCGCACGGTGGGCACTGGCGATGGCGACGAGGACGATCGGGTCGCCGGGGAGCAGCCGCCCGACGCGGTGGACAACGATACCGCCGCTCAGCGGCCAGCGTGTCTCCGCTTCAGCGGCGATGGCGGCCAGCGCGCGTTCGGTCATCGCCGGATAATGCTCGAGGGTTAGCGCGATGAGATTGTCATCGCCGCGCACGAGGCCGGTGAAGCTGACGACGGCACCGACATCGGTTCGTCCGGCGGTCAGCGCGGCGATCTCGGTGGCAGTGTCGAGCGGCTCGGACTGGACGCGGCAGACGATCATGCCTCAGCCACCGGTGACGGGCGGGAAGATCGCGACCTCGGCCCCGTCGGCAACGGGCGTGTCGGCTTGCGCGAAGTTCTGATCGACAGCGACGCGGACCAGGTTGCGGTCGGCGAGCGCGGCGGCGTGCCCCGGCGACCGCGTGCTCAGCCAGTCGAGCAGTGTGGCGACCGTCGCGACACCGGGCGGGAGTGGCAACAC
>JBBRQR010000407.1:0-1531 GCA_038226115.1 Sphingomonadales bacterium
GTCCGGCCCATTGGAGGGACGGACAGATGAAGCGGAAGCAGTTTTCGGAAGAGCAGATAATTGGCATCCTGAAGGAGGCCGAGGCGGGCGCGGTGGTGACGGAGTTGTGCCGCAAGCACGCGATGTCGAGCGCGACCTACTATGCGTGGAAGGCCAAGTTTGGTGGCCTTGAGGTGTCCGACGCGAAGCGGCTGCGGGCGCTCGAGGAGGAGAACGGCAGGCTTAAGCGGCTGCTGGCGGACACGATGCTCGACAACGCGGGGTTGAAGGATCTGCTGTCAAAAAAATGGTAGCGCCCGCCGCGAAGCGGGAGGCGGTCGCGCATCTCCAGACGACGCTGGGGATGAGCGAGCGGCGGGCGTGCATGGTCGTCGGGGCGGATCGCAAGAGTATGCGATATCGCTCGTGCCGAGATGACGATGGCGACCTGCGGTCGCGGCTGTGCGAGCTGGCGCAGCAGCGCCGGCGGTTCGGCTACCGGCGGCTGCACATCCTGCTCCGCCGCGATGGCATCACGATCAACCGCAAGAAGACCCAGCGCCTGTACCGCGAGGAAGGCCTGACGGTGCGTCATCGGAAGGGACGACGGCGCGCCATCGGCGCGCGGGCACCGGCACCCGTGATCGCGCTGCCCAACCAGCGCTGGAGCCTCGACTTCGTTCACGACCAGCTCGCCACCGGGCGCCGGTTCCGGGTGCTGAACATCGTCGACGACGTGACGCGCGAGTGCCTGGCGGCGGTGGCCGATACGTCGATCTCGGGCCAGCGGGTGGTCCGCGAACTGACCGATCTGATCGCCAGGCGCGGCGCGCCCGGGATGATCGTCAGCGACAATGGCACTGAGCTGACGTCGAACGCGGTGCTGGCCTGGTGTGGCGACGCCGGCATCGACTGGCATTACATCGCGCCGGGCAAGCCGACCCAGAACGGGTTCGTCGAGAGTTTTAATGGTCGCATGCGCGACGAGCTGCTCAACGAGACGCTGTTCTTCACGATCGGTCAGGCCCGGGCGATCCTCGCGCGCTGGGTCGACGATTACAACACCGAGCGGCCGCATTCCTCGCTCGGCTACGCTACCCCGGCGGCATTCGCCGCCGGCCTCGAAAAGCAACGGGCGGGGTTAACCCCGCCCGTTGCTTCACCCGCGCTCATGCGCGACAACACCAGCCGGTCTCTGGTCGCCGCTGGATGAAAGGCGGGGGTCACGTCACTGGGAAAAGCGGACGCTGACTTGTCTGAATCGACCAGCCCTCCACGGAAATGTCATTCGATGCGAACAGCAGTGCGATCACAAAGAGGGAGCCACACGCCGTCACGCTTCCACTCCCAAGCAATTATCTGAGTCCGAGCTTTGTCCGCAAACGTAGTCGTCGCGCGTTCCGTATCACCTTGAGGTGGCCCCGGAAAACTGGACAGGGTGTTAAGCTATCCCCGACGTGAAGGACGGACGGGAATGAAGACGACGAGGAAGCGGTATTCGGCTGATTTCAAAGCCAAGGTTGCGCTGGAGGCGATCCGCGGGGATCTGACA
>JBBRQR010000408.1:0-1513 GCA_038226115.1 Sphingomonadales bacterium
ATCGCGACCGGCAAGGTCAGTTACGAATATCGCCCGTTCCTGCTTAATGGCGTCGATTTCGCGCCGTCGCTCCTTGTCCGCTGTCAGGCCCCGGTCGCCGCGCTCAAGCTGATCGACGCCTTCTACGATCAGCAAGCGGTGTGGACGCTGCCGTTCACCAAGCCATTGCCCGACGACGTCCAGAAGCGGTTGAGCGCGATGCCGCCCGAGCAGCAGGTCACCGCCTTTGCCGTCAACGGCGGCCTCGACGGGTTCATGCGGACCCGCGGCATGACCCGCGCTGCCTTCGACGCGTGTACCGCCGACAAGGCGGGGATGGCGAAGCTCAACGAAATCCGCGACGACGCCAACAAGAATTACGCGCTGACGGGAACGCCGACGTTCGTCATCAACGGCAAGACGCTCGTCGATACGGCGAATTGGGCCAAGCTCAAGCCCGCACTCGACGCGGCGCTGTAAGGGCTGCGGCGACGGACGGCTTCGCTTTCTGCCTGTCGTGCGCGCTGAGACGCGAACCCATCTCGTGCGATCCGTCGCGAGATGGGGCCTCGCCCTCGCGGGGATGATCCGCCGGGGGGCGCAATGAACTTCGAACGGCTTCGCCTGTCGGGGTTCAAGTCGTTCGTCGATCCGGCTGAATTGCGGATCGAGCCCGGGCTGACCGGCGTCGTCGGGCCCAATGGCTGCGGCAAATCGAACCTGCTCGAAGCGATCCGCTGGGTGATGGGGGAGGGGTCGGCGAAGTCATTGCGCGGCGGCGGCATGGACGATGTCATCTTCGCCGGGACGGCGCAGCGCCCGGGACGCGATTTCGCCGAGGTCATGCTGACGGTGACCGATGCGCCACCGACGGTCGACGGCGACGACACCCTCCAAGTTGTTCGGCGGATCGAGCGAGGCCTCGGTTCGGCGTACCGGGTCAATGGCCGCGACGTTCGCGCCCGCGATGTCGCTTTGTTATTCGCTGACGCCGCGACGGGGGCGCACTCGCCCGCGCTGGTCAGCCAGGGGCGGATCGGGGCAATCATCGCCGCCAAGCCCGGCGAGCGGCGGGCGCTACTCGAGGAGGCCGCCGGGATCGCCGGATTGCACGTCCGCCGTCACGAGGCCGAGCTGCGGCTGCGTGCGACCGAAACGAACCTTACCCGGCTCGACGATGTCGTCGCCGCCCAGACGGCGGCGGCGAACGGGCTGCGACGCGCGGCGAAGGCAGCCGAACGCTATCGCACGGTGTCGACTGCGCTCGACGCGGCCGAAAGGGCGCTGGTCTTTGCCCGGTGGTCGGCGGCAACGACGGCTGCTTCCGCCGCGACCGCGGCGGCGCAGTTGGCGGAGGACGCGGTCGTCGCCGCCACGCGCGCAGCGGCTCGCGCGGCGACGGTACAAGCGGCATTAGTGACGACGCTGCGCGCGCGGCGTGAGGCAGCAGCAGTGGCCGCCGCCGCCGCGCAGACCGTTACCCAGGCGCGGCGCGCGCTCGTCGCGGAGACCGAGCGCATCGTGGTCAGACGCG
>JBBRQR010000409.1:0-1510 GCA_038226115.1 Sphingomonadales bacterium
CGTCGGAATCGGCAACCGACACCGACGTGCGCCGGGCCATGGACATCTGCGTCGACAACGCCAACCGCGCGATCTTCAACGCCGCCAACTCGAACCCGCAGTACGCCGGCATGGGCACGACGCTGGTGGTCGGCGTGTTCCGCGAGAACCGCCTGCTGCTCGGTCACGTCGGCGACTCGCGCTGCTACCGGCACCGCGCGGGGCGGCTGATGCAGATCACCCACGACCACTCGCTGTTGCAGGAGCAGATCGACTCGGGCCTGATCACCGCCGAGCAGGCGGCGTTCTCCGCCAACAAGAACCTGGTGACGCGCGCCGTCGGCGTCGAGGACACGGTGCTGCTGGAAACGCACCTGCACGACGTGATGCCCGGCGACATCTACCTGCTGTGCTCCGACGGCCTCTCCGACATGCTCGACGACGAGACGATCGGGCAGTTGTTGCAGAGTTGCGAATTACTGCCGGAAGCGGCCACCGCTCTTATCGACGCGGCCAACGAGGCGGGCGGAAAGGATAATATCTCCGTCGTACTCGTCCGGGTGAGGGGCCCGGCGGGAGCCGCGCGGTCGTGGTGGCCGTTTCGCCGCTGACCGTTTCGAGGCGTCCGCCGCCGCCCGCTCCAGACCGGCGGGCCTTCGTATAAAGATAAAGTGACTCGAGGTCGCAAGCATGGGCAAACTGGTCGTATCGCTCGACGGGGTCGTGATCAAGGAAGTACAGATCACGAAAGACAAGACCACGCTCGGCCGCCGCCCCTATAACGACATCGTCATCGACAACCTCGCCGTCAGCGGCGAGCACGCGGTGCTGCAGATGGTCGGGCAGGACGTCTTCATCGAAGACCTGAACAGCACCAACGGCACCTACATCAACGGCAAGGCCGTCAAGAAGCAGCTGCTCGCCCACAACGACACGGTCGAGGTCGGCAAGTACAAGATCAAGTTCATGGTCGACGACGGCACCGACTATGAGAAGACCATGATCATGAAGCCGGGCGCGATGTCGTCAGGCTCCGGCGCCGGCGGTTACACGTCGAGCGGGCGCACGTCCAGCTTCGGCGCGCTCGCGGGCGCTCCCAGCGGCAACGTCGGGCCGGCCACTATCCGCGTCATGAACGGCGCCGCCGCGGGCCGCGAGGTCGTGCTCACGAAGGTCGTCACGACGGTCGGCAAGCCCGGCGTCCAGGTCGCCTCGATCACCAAGCGGCCCACCGGCTACGTGCTGGCCCACGTCGAAGGCGCGCTGCGCCCGACCGTCAACAACACGCCGCTCGCCGGCGAGACCGTGGGCCTGAAGAACGGCGACGTCATCGAGCTCGCCGGCACGCAGATGCAGTTCGTCCAGGCCGCCTGACCTCGCGTTCTCCCTCTCCCGCGTACGGGAGAGGGCTGGAGTGAGGGCTGGCCCCGCCGCGTGACGCATTTCACGTCCCTTCCGCGCCCGGCGCCCCTCTCTCGCATGCCCCCCGCGAATCCGGGATTTGGGCGCTTGCGCCATTCTTCGCGCGGCC
>JBBRQR010000410.1:0-1504 GCA_038226115.1 Sphingomonadales bacterium
CAAGTCGTCGCTCGTCCGCAGCGTCCACGCGACGCTTTCGGGGTTGGCGCTGATACAGGTCGCCCGCGACGATCTCGACGGCCTGCCGCAGCTGTTCCGGCTACTCGCCGATACGGCACGGCGCTTTGTCATCTACGCCGATGACGTGTCGTTCGAAGTCGACGAGCGCCACTACAAAGCCCTGCGGTCGATCCTCGACGGCGGCATCGAAGCACGCCCCGATAACGTCCGGCTGGTCGTCACGTCGAACCGCCGCCATCTGGTCGCGCGCGAACATGCCGACGCCGAGGCCGCGAGTGCGGTCAACGCTCGCGATGTCCTCGATGACCGGCTGGCCCTCGCCGATCGCTTTGGATTGAGTCTTGGCTTCCACAACGCCGATCAGGCCGATTACCTCGCGATGGTCGCGGGCTATGCGGCGGCGCACGGGCTGGCCTTTGCCGAGGCAGATGCACTGGCGTGGGCAGGCGGGCGCGGTCATCGTTCGGGCCGCGTCGCATGGCAATTCGTGACCGATCTCGCCGGGCGAGCGGGGCGCGCTATCACCCCGAATTGATTGGCGCTAGGGTCAAGGCATGACGATTACCGACCGCAATTTCCATCGCGTCGTCTTTGCGGCAATGACGATCGGCTTTGTCCTGCTGCTGGTTGCCGCCATCGTCGCGGTAATCGCCGCGCAGGAGAAGCAACGGACCACTACACTCGTCATCCACACCTACGAGGTCGAGCGCGCGCTCGACAAGTTCAGCATCCTCAGCGAGCGGCTCGAGACCGCACGCCGCGGCTATATCCTCAACCGCCGCCAAGCGTCGCTCGACACCTATCGCCGAACGATCGGCGCTATCCCGCCACAGCTCGACTATATCCAGCGCCTGACACACGACAATCCGTTGCAGCAACGCCGCCTCGTCGGTTTGCGGGAAGAGGCGCAGCGCCACCTCGATTCCACTCGCGAGACGTTCGACCGACTGGCCAGTGTCAACCCTGCGATACAGGCAATGGCGGACTTCTCCGTCGACAGCAGCTTTGTCTCGATGGTCGAATTGCGCGACCAGATCGCCGTCATGAGCGGCGAGGAGAAAAGACTCCTCGAACAGCGGCTAGGCGCGCAGGACAAGGCGTCGTGGCTCCTCAACCTTGTTTCGGGGGTAGCTGGCGCACTGATCTTAGTGATCATGGGCGGCGCGTTCTGGATCGTGCTTCGATACACTGCCGACCTCAACCGGTCACAAGACGCCCTGCGGATACTCAATGTCGGCCTCGAAGAGGGTGTAGCCGAGCGGACCGCCGAACTGAGCCGTGCCAACGCTGAAATTCAACGATTCGCCTATATCGTCAGCCACGATCTGCGTTCGCCGCTGGTCAACGTCATGGGCTTCACCGCCGAGCTTGAGACGACGATCGCTCCGCTGACAACGCTGATCGACCGTGTCGATGCCGAGGCGCCCACGCTGATGACGACCGAGGCGCGCGAAGCCAAGACGGACATGCCGGAGGCGATCCG